>JBFXBB010000022.1:0-16731 GCA_050183685.1 Amphiplicatus sp. | reverse complement strand
GCTTGTTCTGATGATCGACGTCGTCGAGCATGTCGACGACGATGTCGCTCTCATTGCGGACTATGCGCGCCGCGCCGCGCCGGGAACGCGTTTCGTTCTCTCCGCGCCCGCCTTCGATTTTCTCTGGTCGTCGCATGACGAATTCCTCGACCATCGCCGCCGCTATACGCTCGGCCGCTTGCGGGGCGCGGTCGAGGCGGCGGGACTCGAAGTCGGGGCGCTGCGCTATTTCTTCGGCGCGCTTTTTCCCGCGGTCGCCGCGCTGCGGCTCGCCGACCGGGCGATGAAGGGCGAAAAGAAAGCCAAGGAGAGCGCCCTCAAAGCGGCCCCGGACTGGCTCAACAAGACGCTCATTGCGATCCATGACGTCGAGCGGATGGCGCTTTTTCCGGTCAACCGTCTCGCCGGCGTCAGCGCCTTTTGCGTGGCGACGAAGCCGGCTGCGGTGGCGCAAAAGCCCGTCGCCGCCTAAAAGCCTCTCATGAGGGACGAAGCCTTTGATCGCGCCATGATGGCCCGCGCGCTCGACGAAGCGCGCGCGGCCGCCGCGGCGGGCGAGGCCCCGATCGGCGCCGTCCTTGTCGACGGCGAGGGCGGCGTCCTCGCCGTCGCCGGCAATGCGCCCATCGCGACGCACGATCCGACGGGACATGCCGAGATCCGCGCGCTGCGCGAGGCGGCGGCAAGGCTTCGTAATTATCGCCTGCCGGGAACGACGCTTTATGTGACGCTCGAACCCTGCGCCATGTGCGCCGGCGCGATTGCGCAGGCGCGCCTTGCGCGCCTCGTCATCGCCGCGCCGGACGAGAAGGGCGGCGCCGTTTGGCATGGGCCGAAATTCTTCGATCAGCCAACCTGCCATTGGCGGCCCGACATCGCGAGAGGCCCGTTCGCGGCGGAATCGGCCGAACTCCTCCGGGCCTTCTTTCGGGCGCGGCGGTGACCGCGAGGGGGTCTTTCCTGGACGCCGACGCGTCCGCCCGCAAAGCCTCGCTCAGAGAATGGCGAGCGCGTTCTCGGGCGGGCGGCCAAGCGCGGCCCGCGCGCCCTTGACGACGATCGGGCGTTCAAGAAGCGCTGGGTTTTCCTCGATGATTTTGACGATCGCCGCCTCGCTGAGGCGCGCCGGATCAAGTCCAAGCGCCTTGAAGGCGGGCTCCTTGACGCGCAGGATCGCTTCAGCCCCGAGCCCCAGCTTTTCAACGAGGTCTTCGAGTTCTTTCGCGGTCGGCGGGTTTTTGAGATAGTCAATGATTTCCGGCTCGATCCCTCGGGCGCGCAGGAGCAAAAGCGTCTCGCGCGATTTTGAGCAGCGCGGATTGTGATAGAGCGTCACTGTCATCGCCGTCGCCTCCGCCGAGCGTTGAGCAACGGATAGAAGCCTCGCGCGTGGAAAGCAACGCTGGATCAGGATGCGTGATTTCGGAATCCCGCACCATGATCTAGGTTCTTTTTTCGCGCGGCGTTTTAGCGAAAAACCGCTCACAGTTTTTGCCCGCCGCCTCGCCGAAGCAGAAAGGGACAAGCCGTTATGGACGTCTTCAGCCAGCATGAGACATGGTATTGGATGGCGGGCGTTGCGATCATCGCCTTTTTCCTCGGCCGCATGAGCGCCGGCGGCGCCTCGCCCGAAGCGCGCGAGGCGCGGCGGATGCGAGAGCGGCAGAGCGCCGAGGACGCGTTCGCCAATCTGGCGCCGACGACGCAGCAGGAGCTGGACGGGTTGATCGCCGAAGGAAAGATCATCGACGCGATCAAGAAAGTTAGAGAAGCGACCGGTCTCAGCCTTAAAGAATCGAAGGACGCGATCGACTACCGACGCTCGACGCTGGTGGGATGAGCGACGATGCCGGAATTTCAGGGTCTTCCGAAGGACTATTTCGCCTTCTTCGCCGAGTTGAAGGAAAACAACAATCGCGCCTGGTTCGAGGCGAATAAGGCGCGGTTCAAAGAAAGCGTGCAGGCGCCCTTGTCGGCCTTTGTCGAGGCGATGGGCCCGCGCCTTAAGAAAATCTCCAAGCACTTCACCGCCGATCCGCGTTTAAATGGCGGTTCGATCTTCCGCATCTATCGCGACGTCCGCTTCGCCAAGGATAAAAAGCCGTATAAGGAGAATGGCGGCGTGCATTTCCGCCATGCGCTTGGACGGGACGCGCATGCGCCCGGGTTCTATGTGCATATCGCGCCGGACGAGATTTTTTACGGCGGCGGAATCTGGGCGCCGCCCCCGCCGGCGCTTGCGAAAATCCGCGAAGCTATTCGCGACAACGGCAAGAAGTGGGGGGCGGCGGTGTCGGGCGCGGCTTTCAAAAAGCGCTATGGCGGCGTCAGGGGCGATGCGCTCTCGCGACCGCCGCGCGGGTTTGCTGGCGATCATCCTCTTATCGAGGATATCAAGCGGAAAAGCTTCTTCGCGATGGCCGAGGGAACGAGAAAGCGCGCCCTGAGCCCTGTTTTCGCCGGCGATGTCGAGGCGGCGATGCGCGACGCCAAACCCTTGATGACGTTCCTCTGTGAGGCGCTCGGCGCGCCGATCTGAGCGGACTGAGAGCAGGGTCGTTGCAGGCGAGATCGCCCCCCTGCCATCAAGCCTCGACGGTCTCTTCTCTCGGCGCCTTGACGTCGCGCTCCATGCGCTTCATCGCTTTTTGCAGCTTCTCGAAGGCCCTCACCTCGATCTGGCGGACCCGCTCGCGGCTGACGCCATAGTGCTGCGAGAGCTCCTCAAGCGTCGCCGGATTGTCCTTGAGGCGCCGCTCGGTGATGATGTGCTGCTCGCGTTCGTTCAACGTCGCGAGGCCTTTTTCGAGAAGACTCATTCTGAGCTCATACTCGTCATCCGCGGCGATCTTCTGTTCGGCGTTGACGGCGTTCTCGTCGACGAGCCAGTCCTGCCAGTCGCCGCCGCCGCCTTCCCCGTCGTGACGCATCGGCGCATTGAGCGAGGTCTCCTGCCCCGCCATGCGCCGGTTCATGGAGATGACTTCATCATTGGTGACGCCAAGCTTGGTCGCGATATGCTCGACCTGCTCGGGGCGCAGATCGCCTTCCTCGACCGCGTCGATCTGGCCTTTGATTTTTCTGAGATTGAAGAAGAGCTTCTTCTGCGCCGCCGTCGTGCCGATCTTCACGAGCGACCAGGAGCGCAGGATATATTCCTGAATGGCGGCGCGAATCCACCACATCGCATAGGTCGCAAGCCGGAACCCCTTGTCGGGGTCGAAGCGCTTGACCGCCTGCATAAGGCCGACATTGCCTTCCGAAATCACCTCGCCGATCGGCAGCCCATAGCCGCGATAGCCCATCGCGATTTTGGCGACGAGGCGCAAATGGCTGGTGATGAGCCTCTGGGCGGCGTCGGGGTCTTGATGCTCGGCGAAACGCTTCGCGAGCATATATTCCTCTTCCTTTTCCAACATCGGGAATTTGCGGATCTCGGCGAGATAGCGCGAGAGGCTTGCCTCCGGCGTCAAGCCGGCCGTCGCGGCGAGTGCGTTAGCCATGATGTGCCTGCTTTCCCCTTCGCGCTCCGTCCGGGGACGGGGCGCTGGCGGGGGATATGGGTTGCTTTTGTCGGATTCCAATATCCGGCTCCTTGGGCGATTTTAAGGCCGGCGCCCGGCCGCCGCGAGCCCTGATCGCCTCGCTTTTTCAAACAAGCGCGTGAAGAAGCCGTTCCGTCAGAGCCGGCGCAAGGCGGCGAGCAGCCCTTCGAAATCCGGGGGCGGGCCCGCCTCGAAGGAGAGGCCTTCGCCCGTCACCGGGTGCGTGAAGCCGAGACGGCGCGCATGCAGGGCCTGGCGGCGGAAGCCGGCGAGAACCGCGATGGCGCGCTCGGCCGCGCCGTCGCCCGGCTTGAGGCCCGAAAGGCCCGGCCCGCGGCCATAGACGGGATCGCCGATCAGGGGATGGCCGATATGGGACAGATGGGCGCGGATCTGATGCGTGCGTCCCGTTTCGAGCCGGCATTCGACGAGGGCCGCGAGCGCGTCGCCCGCGAGCCGGGCGCGGCCGCGGCCAAAGGTCTCGGCGAGGCGGTAATGCGTCACCGCCCGGCGCGCGTCGGGACGCCCGCTTTCGGCGGCGAGAACCGCCATCTTCTTGCGCTCGCCGCCGGCGCGGGCGAGGGGGGCGTCGATCGTCCCGACCGAAGGCCGCGGCGCGCCGACGACGACGGCGTCATAGACGCGCTCGATATCGTGGGCGGCGAAGGCGCCTGAAAGGCCCTGATGCGCGGCGTCGTTCTTCGCCGCGACGAGAACGCCGGAGGTCTCCTTGTCGAGCCGGTGAACGATGCCCGGCCGCGCAACGCCCCCGACCCCCGAAAGGCTCTCGCCGCAATGGGCGATGAGCGCGTTGACAAGGGTGCCCTTCCAATTGCCGGCGGCGGGATGAACGACGAGCCCCGCGGGCTTCATGACGACGATGAGGTCGCCGTCCTCATAGAGAATGTCGAGGGCGATCGCCTCGCCCCGGGGGACCGCCGGGGCGACGGCCGGCGTCGTCAGCGTAAAATGCTCGCCCGCCCGGAGCTTCCAGGAGGGGTCGGTAAAAATGTCGCCATCCTTGGCGAGCGCGCCGCCTTCGATAAGGGCCTTGAGACGCGAGCGGGTCAGCCCCTCAAGGCGCTCCGACAACCATTTGTCAAGCCTTGCGCCGCTATCTTCGGCGTCGGCCGCGACGTCGAAGACGCGCGCGGGCTTGCCGCTGTCCTGTGGCGCCGTCATAGAGGGCGCGGCATGCATGAGAAGACGCGGAGAGTCAAACCATGAACGAATCCCGTGACGAGCGGCCCGAGGCGCCCTTCAGCGCCCCCTTCGGCGCGGCGTTGAGCGCGCCCGGCGGGTTCAGCCATTTCGCCGAGGCGGTGGGCGCGCGCAACCTTCTCCTCATCATCGTGACGATGCCGCTTGTCTTTCTCCTGGTCGTCATGGCGACGATCGCCGTTTTCGGCAGTCCCGCCGACCGCAAGAAAGAGGCGGCCCGGCAGGATGTCCTATCCCAGCCGGTTCAGCATTATGTCGGCGCGCTCGCCGAGGAGACGCGCGGCGCGCGCGCCCTTGGCGCGACGCAAGCCTCGATGCCGACCCCCTCGCTCGCCCCGCTCGTCCTGCCGCGCGAAGCCAAGATCGGCGCGATGGCGCTTGACGGCGACCGCCTGGCGCTGCGGGTCGAGGGCGAGAATGGCGGCGAGATCGTGATTTACGACCTCGCCCGCGGCGCGACTGTGCAGCGCATCGCCGTAACGCCGCAGCAAATCGTCGGCGAAGGGCTTTAGCCCCCGCGCGCGCCCGTCCTCAAATCTGCGCCGCTCTTCACGCCGGCTTGAAGGCGAGCGCGACGCCGTTATTGCAGTAACGCAGCCCCGTCGGCGACGGCCCGTCATTGAAGACATGGCCCTGATGGCCGCCGCAGCGCGCGCAGTGATATTCCGTCCTCGGAATGATGAGCTTGAAGTCGCGCTTCTCGCCGAGCGCGTTCGGAAGATGGTCGAAGAAAGACGGCCAGCCGGTGCCGGAATCGAATTTCGTCTCGGACGAGAAGAGATCGTAGCCGCAGCCGGCGCAGACGAAAACGCCGGCGCGCTTTTCGTCATTGAGGTCGCTCGTCCAGGCCCGCTCCGTTCCTTCCTTTCTGAGGACGCTATAGGCCTCCGGCGCGAGGCGCTCTTTCCACTCTTTGTCCGAGAGCTGCCATTTGTCGTAATCCGGAATGGCGCCCGCATCGACCTTTTTCATATCGTTCCCTTCGAGGGCGCGCGCGGCGACGGCGATGCTCGCGAGCGTCGCGCCGCCAAAAAAGACGCCCCCGACAAATTCCCGTCTCTTCATGATATCTCGCCTCCTCACGATTGAGTAGCTGGATTTCATTTAAGAAAATCGCAGGCCCGTCTCCAATAACAAGGGCGCGAGGAGGAGGAGGCCCGCCTCGCGATTTGAGCGGAAAAGCGCCAGGCAAATCGAGGGATTGTCGATATCGAGCCGGCGCCATTGCCATAGAAAATGAAGGGCGGCGGGGGCGAGCGCTGCGTAATACATGGCGCCGAAAGCTGAGAGCGCTCCCGCGACAGCGAAAAGCGCGATCGTCGCCGCATAGAAAAAAAAGACGGCGGGCCTCGTTTTGTCGCCGAGCCGCCGGGCGGCGGATTTAACGCCGATCAAGGCGTCGTCCTCCTTGTCCTGATGAGCGTAGATCGTGTCATAGCCGAGGGTCCAGAAGAGGCCCGCGCCGTAGAGCGCGACAGCGGCGGGCGCGAGCTCCGCTTCGATCGCGGCCCAGCCCATGAGCGCGCCCCAGTTGAAGGTGAGCCCCAGCCAGACTTGCGGCCACCAGGTGATGCGCTTCATGAAGGGATAGGCGGCGACGAGCGCCAGAGAGGCGAGGCCGAGAAAAACCGTAAACGGATTGAATTGCAGAAGGATAACGAAGCCTGCGAGCGTCAGCGCGGTGAGAAAAGCCGAGGCCGCGCGGAGGCGGATCTGTCCGCTCGGCAGGGGGCGCATCGCCGTGCGGGCGACCTTAGCGTCGATGTCGCGGTCGACAATGTCGTTATAGGCGCAGCCCGCGCCCCGCATCGCGACGGCGCCGAAGGCGAAAAGCGCGGCGAACCACGAGACCTCGCCAAGCGAGGCGGCCCCGCCCGCCGCCGCGAGCGCGAGGCCTTGCCAGCAGGGGATAAGGAGGAGCCATGTCCCGATCGGCCGGTCGGCGCGCATGAGCCTCAGATAGGGCTTTACCGCTTGCGGCGCGAAGCGGTCGACCCAGTTGCGCTCCGCGGCGTCGGCGGGGGCTGCTTGCGACAGGTTCGTCATTGCCGCATGTGTAGCCCAGCCCCGTCCGCCGATCAAAAAGGCCGCCCCTTGACGACAACGCCCCGCCTCCATCTTGACGCGCTCCTCGCCGAAGGCGGCGCCGTGACGCTCGATGAGCGCCATGCGCATTATCTCAAAAACGTCCTGCGCCGGCAGGCGGGCGACGCTGTGCGGCTCTTCAATGCGCGCGACGGCGAATATGCGGCGGTCATCGGCGCGCTGACGAAAAAACGCGCCGAAGCGCGTCTGCATGAACGTCTGCGCGCGCCGGAGGAGGAGCCTGACCTTTGGCTCCTCTTCGCCGCGGTCAAGCGAGAGGCGGTCGACCGCATCGCGGAGAAAGCGACGGAGCTCGGCGCGGCGTCCTTGCGGCCGGTCTTTACCGAACGCACGAACGCCGCACGGGTCAATGAGGCGCGCTTGCGCCTGATCGCCGTCGAAGCCGCCGAGCAATGCGGCCGTCTTTCGGTTCCCGAAATCGCCCGGGCCGAAGATCTCGCCGCCGCGCTTGCGGCTTGGCCGCAAGCGCGGCGCCTCATGTTTTGCGACGAAGCGGGCGACGCGCCGGAGGAGGAATGGGGGGGACGCGAAGGCCGCGCCGCGCCGGCGCTCGCCGCGCTCGCCAAAGCAGAGCCCGGGCCGTGGGCGATTCTTATTGGTCCTGAAGGCGGATTTTCGCCTGCCGAGCGAGCGCGATTGCGCGCGCTCCCCTTCGTGACGCCGGTGACGCTGGGGCCGCGAATCCTTCGCGCCGACACGGCGGCCTTGGCCGCGCTCGTTCTTTGGCAGGCCGCGCTCGGCGATTTCCGGCGCGGCTGACGCAATCCATTCTCACGATCAATTGAGCAGAACTTGGTTGGCGCGCCGATCGTTCGCCGATAGAGCAAGGCGGCGACATTTTTGCGAGGAGCACCGGGCTTTGACCACGGCAGGACCACAAGATCCGGGCGCGCCCGTCATTGAGTCGACCGATCAACTCGTCGCCTATCTCGAAGCGGGCGCAAAGCCGAAATCCGAGTGGCGCATCGGCGCCGAGCATGAGAAATTCGTTTATTGCCGGACCCGGTTGACGCCCGTTTCTTTCAAAGGCGAGACCGGGATCGAGGCGATCATGAAGGCGCTCGGCGCCCGCACCGGCTGGGCGCCGATCGTCGAAAACGGCAATGTGATCGGCCTTAGAGGCGCCGGCGCGTCGGTCTCGCTCGAACCGGGCGGGCAGTTCGAGCTGTCGGGCGCGCCGCTAGAGACGGTCCATCAGATATGCGACGAGGTCTATACGCATCTCGCCTGCGTCAAGGACGTCGCGGGCCCGATGGGCGTTTCCTTTTTCGGCATGGGCTTTGCGCCGTTCTGGACGCGCGAGGACATGCCGGAAATGCCGAAATCGCGCTATGAGATCATGCGCGCCTATATGCCGAAAGTCGGCGCGCTCGGCCTCGACATGATGCACCGGACCTGCACCGTTCAGGTCAATCTCGATTATTCGTCCGAACGCGACATGGTCGCGAAATTTCGGACCTCGCTCGCCTTGCAGCCGATCGCGACGGCGCTCTTCGCCAATTCGAGCCTGGTCGAGGGCCGTCCGAGCGGCTGGGCGTCCTGGCGCGCGCATATATGGACGGATACGGACCCCGACCGCACGGGGCTTCTCGATTTCGTTTTCGAGGACGGGTTCGGTTTCGAAAGGTATACGGATTATATTCTCGATGTGCCGATGTATTTCGCGCGCCGCGACGGCGAAACGATCGACGCCGCCGGCCAGTCCTTTCGCGACTTTATGAAGGGAACGCTGCCGGCGCTCCCCGGCGTCCGGGCGACGATCGCCGATTTCGAGGATCATCTGTCGACCGCTTTTCCCGAAGTGCGCCTCAAGCGCTTTCTTGAAATGCGCGGCGCCGACGCCGGGCCCTGGGCGCGAATCTGCGCGCTGCCGGCCTTCTGGGCGGGTCTTCTTTATGACGAAACGGCGCTTTCGGCCGCCTGGGACGTCGTCAAGGGCTGGTCGCGCGAGGAGCGCGAGGCGTTGCGGGTCGACGCGGCCCATTACGGCTTTAAGGCGACGATTGGCGGGCGGACGGTGCAGGAGATCGCGCTCGAAATTCTCGCCATTGCGCGCGAGGGGTTGCGCCGGCGCGCGCGCCCCGGCCGCCGCGACCCGGACGAAACCGCTTATCTCGACACGCTTCAAGAAATCGCCGAAAGCGGCGTCACGATGGGCGAGGAAACGGCGCGGCGTTTTATCGAGGCGCTGAAGGGCGACCGCGCGGCGCTTCTCGCGGAGAATTCCTATTGAAGGGGCAGGGGGGAATGGGCGACGGGCAATGCGAAAAACCAAAGGAAGCGTCCCCATTCCTCATTGCCCCTCAGCGCATCGACGCCTTCGGCGACGTGTCGCGTCCCTGCGCCTTGCTCGCGCGGCGCGACAAGGCGCTCGCCGTCGCGCTGAAGGCCGTCGGCAAGCCGCATATCCGCCGCCGGCCGGGCGGAATGGAGGGGCTTTTTCGCATCATCGTCGAGCAGCAAGTCTCGGTCCCGAGCGCGCAGGCGATCTGGGCGCGCTGCCGGGACGGCGTCGATGTCGGCGACGCCTCCGCGATTGGCGCGCTCGGCGAAACGGGCCTGCGCGCGCTCGGGCTGTCGACGCCCAAGGCGGGCTATGTGTTCGCCCTCGCCGCCGCGATCGAAAAGGGCGGCATTGATCTTTCCGCGCGCGCGGCGGCGGACGACGAGGACGCCGCCAAGGCGCTTACCGCGCTGAAAGGCGTCGGTCCGTGGACGGCCGCGATCTATCTCCTTTTTTGCGAGGGGCGGGTCGATGTCTGGCCGCCGGGCGACGTCGCGCTGCAAGCCGCCTATGGAGCGGCTTCGGGTCTTTCGGCGAAATTCAACGGGTCCGAACTCGACCGGCGCGCCGCGTTCTGGGCGCCCTATCGGGGGCTCGCCGCGCATATTCTTTGGACCTATTACGCCCATCTTCGGGGCAGGACGCCGATCTAGGACGCATAAAATGCCGTCGAGCGTCACGACTTTGTCATGGGGAATCGGCTATGGGTTTTCTCCAAAGGGTGCTTTATGATGCGGCCAAAGAGAGGAGACGGCGCGTTCAGTAGTCGTGATGTCCATCTGCGGGCGGTCCGAGCTTTCGGGCGCGGCGCGAAAGGGAGGCGGGTTTGATGCTCGCCTGGGGAAACGCGTCAAGGAGCCGCGCGCCGGAGAGCTGCCCTGCGCTCGTGCTGAATGCGGATTTCAGGCCGCTCAGCTATTTCCCGCTTTCCTTGTGGTCCTGGCAGGATGCGTTGAAAGCGGTCTTTCTCGATCGCGTCGACGTCGTGGCGCTTTACGAAACGACGGTGAGAAGCGTGAGTTTCGAAATGCGCCTGCCCTCGGTCGTTTCCTTGAAGACTTATGTCAATCACGCTCGGACGCCCGCTTTCACCCGCTTCAATGTTTTTCTTCGGGACGGGTTCGCGTGCCAATATTGCGGCTCGGGCGAGCGCGATCTTCTGACCTTCGACCATGTGGTCCCGCGCTCGCGCGGCGGGCGCACCACATGGGAGAATGTCGTCGCCGCTTGCAGCCCCTGCAATCTCAAAAAGGGCGGGCGGCTGCCGCGCGAGGCGAAGATGTTTCCCGAAAAGACGCCGGAGCGCCCGACCATGTTCGAGCTCAATGAGCGCGGCCGCGCCTTCCCGCCCCATTATCTGCACGAAAGCTGGCAGGATTTCCTCTACTGGGATTCCGAGCTGGAACCATAAGGCTTTTCGGCGGTTTCCGTCATTTCCCGCGCGGCGTTGTTCCCGCCGGCGCCATCGCGTAGATTGCTCCTTTGAGGGGCTGATGGGAGGAGCTTTGCATGCAACCCAAACTCTTGCGCGAAAAGACGGCGATGTCGCGCCGTTGCGTCCTGCGCGCGCTTGCGGCGGGAAGCGCCGTCGGGCTTGTGCAAGGCTGCGCTTATAACGAGCAGCTCGGCCGCAATCAGCTGCTTTTCGTATCGTCCGGTCAGATGGCGCAGCTCGCCTCTTCCGCCTGGGCCGATCTAAAGAAGCAGGAAAAGATCACGACCGATCCGAAATATGTAACGCGCACGCGCCGCGTCGCCGACAAGATCATCGCTGCGTCGGGCGGCGTTCCTGCCGAATGGGAAGTTGAAGTCTTCGCTTCGAAGGAGCTCAACGCTTTTGCGCTTCCCGGCAATAAGATCGGCTTTTACACCGGCATTCTCGACATCATGGAAAACGACGATCAGATCGCGGTCGTCATGGGCCATGAAAAGGCGCATGTCGATTTCAATCATGCGGGCGAACGTTACAGCCAGTCGACGCTGGCGCAGACGGGGCTCAGCGTTGCGCAGATCGCCGTCTCCGGCAATCAGTATTCGAATGAAATCGCCGCCGTCCTCGGCATCGGCGCCCAGCTCGGCGTCATGAGATATTCGCGCCAGCATGAGCTTGAAGCGGATAAATTCGGTCTGCGCTACATGCATCGCGCCGGCTACAATATGAACGAGGCGATCCGTTTCTGGGAGAAGATGGCGGCCTTGAAAACGGGCGCGCCGCCCGAAATTCTCTCGACCCATCCGAGCGACGCGACCCGCATCGCGCAGTTAAAGCGCGAGATCGCGCTCCTCAATCAGGGCGCTTGACCTCGCCTGCTTGCCAGAGCCGCAAGCCGGCGATAGGGTCCGCCCCCCGCTCGCGCGCGCCCGGCGCGCCGAGGGTCTGGGCCGCCTTAGCTCAGTTGGTTAGAGCGCTAGATTGTGGATCTAGAGGTCCCCGGTTCGAGCCCGGGAGGCGGTACCATTCAAGGACATGCTCAAAATGACGGGACGGCGCCGGTCGCGATGAGATAATCGGCGAGACGGTCGGCGGTAAAGCCAAGCGTGGCGCCGATGAGCGCGGCGCCGATCGGCAGGGCTTCCTCGCGCCAATCGAAATAGCCGGCCTGCCGCAACCGCGTCCACCAATAGAGGGACGCGGCGAATTCGATCAGGGCGAAGGCCGCGACAAGGCCGACGACGCCATAAAGATAAAGGCCGAGCGGCGCCGCGAGCGCGATCCAGACGAGGCGGACGACATTGGCTTCGAGCGCCGTCCTTATGCGGCCGAGCGCGACCAAAAGCTGTTCTGCGGGCAGGGTCGCCAGAAGAAAAAGCGGCGTCAGGCAAAGCAGCGACACGAACAGGCCCGCATCGAGATAGCGGTCGTCGAAAAGAATGCGGACGAGGAGACGGCCGCCGCCGACGCCGCCGCCGAGAAGAAAGGCGACGCCAAAAGTCATCCGCCAGCGGCTCTTATAGTAAATCTCGCCGAGCTTTTCTGGGGCAAGACGCGCCGTCTCGGCGAAGAGCGGAAACAAGACGCGCTGCACATAGGGGCGAATGAGGCCTTGCGCGGCCATCGTCAGATTGACGGCGAGCATATAAAGACCGAATTGATCAAGGCTCAGCGTCCGCCCAATGAAAATCTTGTCGGCTTGGCCGAGAATGATGGTGATAATGCTCGAAACGACGACGATGCGGGCAAAGGCCCACAAATCGGCGCCGATGCGTCGGTCGAAAGCGAGGCGGTGCAGCCCGCCCCGGTAAAAGACGTAGGAGAAGAGCGTCGTCGCGGCGGCGCCGACATACATGCCGACAATAATCCCCCAAAAGGAGCGCAACAGGAAGCAAGCGGCGATTGTCGCGGTCATTTGCAGGAGAAAGACCGCGAATTCGATGACGGTGATATAGGAAACGCGCCGCGCGCGCTCGGCGACGAAGGGGTGCAGCGAGCGAAGTCCCTCGAACAAAAAGAGCAGCGAGGCGGCGGCGATCGGAATCTGAATTTCGGGCTTGCCGAAGGCGGCCGCGAGAACGCCCGCGCCCGCAAGCATGACGATCGTCAGGATGACGGCGCGGATGAGCCGCACCGTCCATACGACATTGAGAAAATGCGGATTTTCGGCCTCGCGCGCGCGCACGATGAAGGCGTGATAGCCCATATCAGTCGCCATCTGCAGGACGACCTGGATCGATGAAAGAATCCCGACGACGCCGAACGCTTCCGGCGCCAGCAGGCGCGTCAGGACAAGATTGCTCGCGATGCGCAGGACATTCATCGCCGCGATCGTTCCGACCAGCACCGGCACGCTGTTCGCCGCGGCCGCCGCGCGCAATCCGCGGATGGAGAGAAAAGGGCGACCCTGCGCCGACATCATTCGTGGAGATCTCCCGTCTTTTCCGCCGCCGCGCCGCGGAGCTCGGCGCGCGCCGCCGCGAGGAATGTCGTCGCGAGCGCCAGAATGACGACGCCGAAATGCTGGACGAGCGACACGTCGCTGATCGTCGCCGCCATGATCAGATAGGACATGACGGCGCCGAGCAGAACCGCGCGCTGCTGTTCGAAAACTCCCCCGTCCTGAAATTCGCTCGCGCGCTTGCCGAGACCGAGAAGGCCGGCAATGACGACGGCGAAGGCGCTCAAATATAGGCCGAGCGCGATAAGGCCCTGTTCGAGCGCGATCTTCAAATAGTAATTCACGATGTCGATCAAGCCCATGCCGGTATAGAGATGGCTCAGGCTTTCGCTTTCGAGGAAATTCCGGTCGCCGAAAAGCGGATGCGCACCGATCTGCTCTAAGGAGGCGAGAAGAAGATCGCGCCGATAGGCGAAAGTGCCATAGGCGTCGATGCTGCTGAAATCGGCGGTCATTACGTAGGAGATCGTCGCCGGAAGGCCGATAAAGAGCGCGGCGCCGAGCGCGGCGGGGCGAAGCGATCGCGGCGCCTTCGTGAAGAAATAATAGGCGCCGAGGCCGGCGATCATCGCAAGCCACGCTCCGCGCGAATAGGTGAAAAACGCGGTGACGGCAAACATGCCGCGATAGAGCCAGGCGGTCATCGCGCCGGATTTTCTCGACGCGCGGAAATACTCGACCGCGAGATAGGCGAGCGTCATCACATAGCCGACGAGGATCGGTATGAGCGTCACCGAGACGCGCAGGATTCCCCCGCGGAAATCGGCGAAGATGCGCTCTCCATGTCGTTCAATTAAAAAAGTGTAGAAATTCCAGCGCGTCGCCTGACTGATCGCGGCTGAAAAAAAGAAAAGGACGCCGAGAAAGACGATGCTCGCGAAAATCTTGTCGAAGGCCGGGCGGGCCGCCGTGAAACGCAGGATCGCCATAAACGGCATGGCGAAAACGATGATGTCGTCGAGCGATTCGCGAAGGCCGTTCGTCAGATTGCCGCCGCGGAATTCGAGCCCGCAAAGAAGAAGGGTCAGCAACAGGATGAGAAGGCCCGGCGTCGGCGCGTGACGCGCGGCGGCGGGCGGCGGCGCGAAGACGAGAATCGGCAGGAGAATCGCGAAACTCGCGACCTTCACGAAATCGAGAATGATGAGATAGTTGAGTCCCGGAAAGGGAACATGCGCAGCGACCGCGGTCGGCACCGCGACGATCGTCATCAGATAATAGGCCGCGCGGTCGTCGAGCTTTGAGGGAGACAGCGCGGCGAGAAGAACGCCGCTCGCGGCAAGCGCGCCGAGCGGGCTCGCAATGAGGAAAAGCACCGGCGTCGAGACGAGCCAGAACAGGGCCGCGCGGGCGATCGCCGGCGCTTCGGAAACGCGCGGACGGAAGAAATACGCCGCGATCACCGCGGCGGCGCCGTAAATCGTCGCGGCGATCGTCGGTCCCATCCTCAGCCCCGCCTCTTGCGGCTCGCCGGACGGGCGCGCCGTTCTAGAACGCTTTCATAGTGATCGATTGTCGATGCGGCGATCCGCGCCGGCGTGAAATCTCTTTCGACGCGGCGCCGGCCCGCGGCGCCGAGCGCGGCGGCCCGCGCCGGGTTGTCGAGGAGCATTGCGATGGCGGCCGCGAAGGCGTCCGCCTCGCCGGCCGGCGCAAGCAGCGCCTCGGCGCCGTCGCGGACAACCTCAGGAATGCCGCCGACGCGCGTCGCGACGACCGGCGCGCCCGCCGCGAGCGCTTCGAGAAGGACATTCGGGAACATTTCGACCCGCGAGCCGATCACCGTGATGAAAGCGCGCTGTCGAAGACGGCCCAGTTCGTTGAACGGAACAGTCCCAAGAAGGCGCACGCGGCGGGCGCTCTCGGGCGGCATGATCGAATCGATATAGGCGCGGCAGTCATAAGACCGACCGCCGATCCGCATCGGCGCGGTATTTGGTCCGGCGAAAGTGAGCGTCAGCGCCGGGCGCGACGCCGCCAATTCTGCGAAAGCCTCAAGCACGATGTCGGCGCCTTTCAGTCTCTCGAAGCGACCGACGAAAAGGATTTCTCCGCGCTCGGCGCGGTCGAGCCGCCAGGCGCCGTCGTCATCGACGCTGCGGACGGGATTTGGGATGACGGCCGCATCGGGAAGCGCGCAGCAATAGCGCGCGCGCGCCGCATCGAGCACGAATTTTGACGGCGCCGTGACGGAAAGGGAGGCCGCGATGGCGCGGCCTTCGCGCCTCACGCGTTCTTCTTCGAGAGCGGAAAAAGGCTCGTCCCGACCGGCGGCGCCGGTCAGGAAATAAGGGCCGTGCAGGCGCGTGACGAGAGGCGGGCGGACGCGGCGCGCGATAATGGCGCTCCAGCCGAAGCTTTCCTCCATCTCGATGATGTCGGCGGCGGCGAGCGTCTTGTCGGCGTTGAGGCGCGCCGCGATTTGGCGCGCCTGCATTTCGAACAGGGCGCGCCGGGGCGCGATCCGCGCCGCCAAGGCGTCAAATGTTCGAAAGCCGCGGACGCGGCGCTCAGCATCGACAAAGCCGACATTCGCCAAGCGAGGGTCAGGTTCGCCATGATGCGCGAGAATCCACGGCTCGTGTCCGGCCGCTTCAAGGGCGGGGGCGAGCGTCGCGATCGCCGAGACGATTCCGTTCGGAAAACGCTCCGGCGGCCAGCCTGGCGTATAATAGACGATCCGCACGGGTGAGGTCGCTTTCCTATTTCAAAGCCAGCGCGATGGTTAACGCGTGACGGCGGCTTTGGGACCCTATGGGCCCCGCCTGGTGAATAAAATTTTACCGGCGAGGCCATTGCGAGGCGGCAAGCCGTTAAGGATTTATCAAAGCCCGCCGCCTAATTCTTCGATTGATTAACCATATCACGCGCTCCAAGGCGCTGGGGGCCGGCGGATGGCGCAGGCGCGCATAAGGTGCAGGATGAGGCGGACGGGCCGGCTGGCGATGCTGATCGGGTTCGCGCTTGCGACGGGTTCAGGCGCGGGCGAGGCGGCGCCGGCGGGCGAGAACCCCGCCTCGCTCTATCCGCCGAGCGCCGAGGCCGTCCGGCAAAGTCCGCTCGGCAAGGCCTTGGGGCCGGCGCGCTATATTCTTGATACTATCGGCCAAAGCGAGGAATTTCGCGCCGCCGTAAAAAGGGCCGTCGGGCTCCATCCGATCCTGCACCGCGAAATCTCGGCCCGCGCCGAGGCGCGCGGCCATGTCGCCGCCGAGCGCGCCGCGCTCTATCCGCGGCTCTCGGCGAGCCTTTCGACCGATTATGTCTTCGCCCGCAATTTCGGTCCGTCGACGGATAATGTGGTCGAATCCTTGAGGCCCGAGGCGCAGCTCAACGCCGGGCTGACGGTCTCCCAGCTCCTCTTCGACGGCGGCGCGGCCTTTCAGCGGATCAAGGGCGCCAAAGCCCATGCGCGCGCCGAGGCGCTGTCGATCGGCGCGCGCGTCAACGAACTTTCGCTGCGCGCGCTTTCGGCCTATCACGATCTTGCGGCGCATCAGGCGATCTTGAAGATCGGCGACGAATTCATTAAGCGGCACGAAAAGCTCCTCAACGACGTCAAGGAGCGCGAGCGGCTCGGCGCCGGGACGCGCGCCGATGTGATGCAGGCGACGGCCCGGCTCGCCGCGGCGCGCGCGCGGGACTCCGGAATCAAGGAAAGCTTGCAGCTTGCCGACATCCG
>JBFXBB010000021.1:0-16761 GCA_050183685.1 Amphiplicatus sp. | reverse complement strand
AGAAGCGTCCGCAAAATTCCGCGCATGATCTGGAGCCGCTTTTCGGCGGGCTGATAGGGGTCGGTGTTCGTGCCGATCGCGATCGGCTTCACCGTGTAATTCCTGGCCGACAATTCGCGCTGCAGAAGCGCGGCGGCCGTGGGTTTTGCAAAAAGCTTCGTTTCGAAATCGAGGCCCGGCGAGAGGCCGTAATAGGCGTGGGTCGGCCGCGCGAAGCAATAGACGCATCCATGCTCGCAGCCGCGGATCGGATTGATCGAGCGGTCGAAGCCGACAAAGGGGCTATCGACATAATTGATAATCTTGCGCGGGGTCTCGATCGTGACGTCGGTGCGGAAGGGCGCAAGCTCCTCTTCTCTTTCCCACCCGTCCTGCGCCGCTTCGCGCGTGAGCTTTTCATAGCGGCCGGAGGCGTTTGACTGCGCGCCGCGCCCATGTCCCCCAAGGGGCGGGCCCTCTGTTTCGGGGCGGCGAGGGCGGCGGGGACCGGGCGCGGCGCGAGCCATGCCGAAAGCTAGCGGGCGACCTGGAACAAATCAAGAACATTTTATCCGCTTTTTCCCCTTTCGCGGCGAGGCTAGGAAACCTCCATGATCTCGGTCGTCATTCCGACGCTGAACGCTGAGGCGCGCCTCGGGGCGTGCCTCGCCGCGCTTATCCCGGCGGCGGTCGACGGGCTCGTCAAGGAGGTCGTGATCTGCGACGGCGGCTCGGCCGATGCGACGACGGCGATCGCCGAGGACGCCGGCGCGGTCATCCTGAAAGCGCCCGCCGGCCGCGGCGGGCAATTGCGGCGCGGCGCCGAGGCGGCGCGCGGGGACTGCCTTCTCTTCCTGCATGCCGACACGGTTCTCGATCCGACCTGGACCGAGGACGTCCGCGCCGTCATGGGGGACGAGGCGCGCGCCGGCGTCTTCACGCTCGCATTCGACGCGCCGGGCCTTGCGCCGAAGATCGTCGCGGGCGGAGCGATGGCGCGCACGCGGCTGCTGCTTTCTCCCTATGGCGATCAAGGTCTGTTCCTGTCGCGCGCGCTTTACGACCGGCTTGGCGGCTATCGCGATGCGCCGCTTTTCGAGGATGTCGATCTCGTCGACCGGATCGTCCGGCATGGCGGGCGCAAAGCGCTCGTCGTTTTTCCCTCGCGCGCGCGGACCGCGGCCGATCGCTATCGCCGGGACGGTTATGCAAAGCGCGTCCTCAAGAATTTCGCCTGCCTTGCCATGTATCGCGCCGGCGTTGCGCCCGCCAAGATCGCGTCGTTCTATCGGTCATGACGCGCCGAACGCTGGTCATTTTCCTCAAGGCGCCCAAAGCGGGCCGGGTCAAGACGCGTCTTGGGCGGGAGATCGGCGCGGCGCGGGCCGCGCTTTTGTGTCGGCGCATGACCGAACTTACCCTCCGCGAAGCGCGGGGGCCGTGGCGCACGATCCTCGCCATCGATCCGCCCTCGGCGCTTTATGGCTGGCGCGGCCTCTGGGGCGCGTCTTTCGAACGCATGGCGCAGGCGCAAGGCGATCTCGGCGCGCGAATGCGCGCGGCGATGCGCGCCGTCAGGGCCGGGCCCGTCGTCCTCATCGGCGCCGACGCGCCGGGCCTGCGCGCGGCGCATATCAGGGCGGCGTTCAAGGCGCTTGGCGCGGCCGACGCCGTCTTCGGTCCGGCGACGGATGGCGGCTATTGGCTCATGGGCCTTGCGCGGCGCCGACCGGCGCCGCGCTTATTTGAAAATGTCCGCTGGTCGAGCCCCGACGCGCTCGCCGACACGCTGGCGAGCCTGCCCCCATCCTTTGGGGTGGCGCGCCTGCCCGTGCTTCGCGATGTCGACGAGGCGGCCGATCTTTGCGCGCTCGGCCCGCTTCTCCTGTCCGCGCGATAGGCGGAAGAGGCGGCGGTTCGGGGCGCGGCTTTTGGGATGACGCCGGGAGGAGGAGGCGCCGCGGGCATATTACTACGTTGATTCGCCATAATTTTTTGCTATGCAGCAATTAGAACTTGCATTCTAGAATGATTGTTCTATCCTTAGAATAGCCATTCTGACTCCGGGCCTCTCTGATGTCCTCCGAACCCGCTGACAGCCCCGAGATCGCCAGCGCCGTCGCCGCGGCTTGCGAGCTCTTCTGGGAGAATGGCTATGAGGCGACCTCGATCGAGGACGTCGTCCAGGCGACCGGCGTCAACCGTTATGCCCTCTACAAGGCCTTTGGCGGCAAGCGCGAGCTTTTCCTCGCTGCGATCGACGCCTATTTCGAACAAGGCCGCGCCATTGTGATGGCCGCTTTCGCCGAGCCGGGCCTTTCGCCGGTGCAGGCGATTCGCCGCGTCTTCGCTTGGGGAACGGGCGAAATGGCGCGCCGGAAGAGCGGCTGCCTCATTTGCAATCTTGCGCTCGAACATTCGCGCGGCGACCCGGTCATTCATGAACGGATGGAGTCCTATCTCGCGCAGATGCGGAGCGGCTATGCCGGCGCGCTGGAAAAAACGCGCGCGCAAGGCCGGCTCAACCCGAATATCACGCCGGAAGAAGGCGCCGATATCTTGATGACCTTGAAGCTCGGCCTTGGCGAGCGCGCCCGCGCGGGCGCCGCCTTCGAGGAGATGATGGCCTCGGTCGACGCCGTTCTCGCGCTTCTCGAAGCGCCGAAACAGTCAACCCCTCTCGCATAACGGCGCACATCCGCCGCGCAAAGACAGGAAGGATCCTCGGCGCCATGACAGAGAAAACCCGCAACTGGGTCGACGCCTTTGCGTCCCGCTTCACAAAAATCGTCCTCGCGCTGCGCTGGGTCGCGATCCCGCTTTGTTTTGCGGCGGCGATGGCGGCGGGCTCGGGCGGACAAAGGCTCGCATTCGCCAGCAATTACCGCGTCTTTTTCTCGAAAGAAAATCCCGAGCTCAACGCGTTTGAGGAGTTTCAGGCGACCTACGCGAAAAGCGACAATGTCGTCTTCCTGATCGTCCCCGCCGATGGCGACGTCTTCACCAAACGCACGCTCGACGCCGTTCAATACGCGACCGAGGCGGCCTGGAAGCTGCCCTTTGTCAGCCGCGTCGATTCGCTCACGAATTTTCAGCACACAAGAGCGGTCGGGGACGAGCTCATCGTCGAAGACCTTGTCGAGGATCCCTCGGCCCTGACGCCGCAAACGCTTGCGGAAAAACAGAAGATCGCGCTCGCCGAGCCGCTCCTCGTCGATCAGATCGTCACCCGGGATTCGAAGGCGACCGCCGTCAATATCGTCTTCCGCTTTCCGGAAAAGGAGCTAGACGAAGTGCCGACCGCGACGGCGGCGGCGCGCGCGCTTCGCGACGATGTCGAGACGCGTTTTCCCGGACTCGACGTCTCGCTCACCGGCGCCGTCATGCTCAACAATGCTTTCGCCGAGGCGGGGCAGACGGACGCGGCGAGCATCGTCCCCGCGATGTTCGCCGTGATCGCGCTCTTGATGATCCTCTCTTTGCGCTCGTTCAGCGTGACCTTCTCGGTCATGCTTGTGATCGTGCTGTCGATCATCACGGCGATGGGCCTCGCCGGCTGGACGGGGATCCGCCTGACGCCGCCTTCGATATCGGCGCCGGTCATCATCTTGACGCTCGCCGTCGCCGATTCCCTGCACATCGTTCTGACGATGCGCGCGGCGATGCAGGCCGGCATGACGAAACGCGACGCGATCATCGAGGCGATGCGGGTCAATTTCCTCGCCGTCTTCGTCACCTCCCTGACGACGGTCATCGGCTTTCTCGCGCTCAATTTCTCCGACAGTCCGCCCTTCCGCGATCTCGGCAATATCACCGCGATGGGCATCGCGGCGGCCTGGCTCTTTTCCGTTCTTCTCCTGCCCGCCATGCTGAGCCTTGCGCCGATCCGACCGAAGGCGCGCGCCGCGCCGCTTTCCGGCAGGCTCATGCGCCGGCTCGGCGATATCGTCGTCGGCCATCCGAGGAAATGGCTCGCCTTCAGCGGGGCGGCGGCGGTTGCGCTCGCGGCCTTCATCCCGACGATCGAGCTCAGCGACGCCTGGCGCGAATATTTCGACAAGCGGATCGAGTTCCGCCGCGACACCGATAAATCGCTGGAATATTTCGGTTTTTACGCCGTCGAATTGCCGACTCCGGCGGGCGAGCCGGGCGGTGTTTCCGATCCCGATTATTTGCGCATGATCGACCGTTTCGCGGACTTCCTGCGCAGCGAGCCCAAGGTGACGCATGTCTATTCGATCAGCGACATCATGAAGCGCCTCAATCGCAATCTTCACGGCGACGACCCGGCCTATTACCGGATCCCGGAGGACCGCGATCTCGCCGCGCAATATCTCCTGCTCTACGAGCTCTCGCTGCCCTACGGGCTCGATCTGAACGACCGCATCAATATCGACAAATCGGCGACGCGCGTCACCGCGACGCTCGCCGGCGATGCGTCGACCAAGGAGACAAAGGCTTTCCTCGAACGCATCGAGGCATGGCTCGCCGAGAATGCGCCGGGCGTCCATGTCGAGCCGACAAGCCCGAGCGTGATGTTCGCCTTCATCGCTCAGCGTAACGTCGCGAGCATGATCGGCGGGACGGCGATCGCGATTCTGGCGATCGGGGCGATCATGTTCGTCGCGCTCAGAAACGTGAGCCTCGGCGTGATGAGCGTCGTCGGCAATGTGACGCCGATTGTCTCGGCCTTCGGCGTCTGGGCCCTGCTGGTCGGCGAGGTCGGCTTTTCCGTCGCCGCCGTCGCCTCGGTCGCGATCGGCATCGTCGTCGACGACACCGTCCATTTCTTTACGAAGTTCCAGCGCGGACGGCGCGAGAAGGGCCTTTCGAGCGCCGAGTCGGTGCGCTACGCCTTCGAGACGGTCGGCTTTGCGATCCTTCTTAACACCGTCATCCTGGCGATCGGCTTTTCCATTCTCGTGTTCTCTTCGTTCAAGATCAACGCCGAGCTTGGACTCCTGACCGCCGTCACCATCGTCCTTGCGCTCCTTTTCGATTTCTTCCTCCTGCCGGCGCTGCTCATTCTGACGGGCGGCGACCGGCGCCAAACTCAACTTCAAGGAGCCGCCCATGCCAAAGCCCTCGCTTAGACTTGCCATCGCTCTCGCCTTGGCGCTTTTCGCCGCGCCTGCCTTCGCGCAGAGCGAGGCGCAAAAGAAAGGCTATGAGATTTCCGCGCGCTCTGACGCGTCCGATCGCGGTTTCGGCGATTCGAGGGTCGAGGCGACGATGATTCTCAGGAACGCCGCCGGACAGTCGACGGAGCGCGCGCTTTCTTTTCAGACGCTCGAAAAGGAGAATGACGATGTCGGCGACAAGTCGCTCGTCGTCTTCAAATCGCCGCGCGATGTCGAGGGCACGGCGCTCCTCTCCCACGCGAATATTCTGACGCCGGACGATCAGTGGCTCTATCTTCCGGCGCTGAAACGGGTCAAGCGCATCTCCTCGGCCAACAAATCCGGTCCCTTTGTCGGCTCCGAATTCGCCTTTGAGGACTTCACCGCGACGGAGCTTAAAAAATACGCCTATGAATGGCTGCGCGAAGAGACGGTCGACGGCGTCGTCATGGACGTCGTCTCAAGGACGCCGCTTTACGAGAATTCCGGCTATACGAAGCAGATCGCCTGGGTCGACCAGGACGTGTTTCAAGTGCGCAAGGTCGAGTTCTATGATCGCAAGGCCGCGCTTTTGAAAACGCTCTGGCTCGAAGACTATCGCGAGTATGACGGCGTCTGGCGCTCGCATAAATTCCGCATGGTGAATCACCAGTCGGGCAAGGAGACCGATCTCGTCTATGGCGATTTCGCCTTCAAGACGGGGTTCGGCCCGTCGGATTTCACGCCGGCGGTGCTGGAGCGAATTCGGTAAACGAGGCGATCGGGGATTCGATTGAAACATCGCGTGACATCGATGGCCCATGCGGGCGCGCTTGCGCTGCTCGCGGCGCCCGCATGGGCTGGCGAGTGGGACGTCGGGGCGTCCGTCGCCGGCGAGCTGCGTCTGTTTCCTGGCGATCCGCTCTATCCGGCCCAGTTGGACGCCGTTCAGCCCTCGGCGACGATCGAGCCCGACATCCGCTGGCAAAGCGTGGACCGGCGCCATCAAGCGGTCGTCATCCCCTTTGTCCGCGTCGACGCGCAGGACGCGGCGCGCACGCATGGCGACATTCGCGAAGCTTATTACCGTTATTCCGGCGATCATTGGTCCGTGCTCGTCGGCCTGGCGAAAGTCTTCTGGGGCAAGGCCGAGTCGCGCCATCTCGTCGACATCATCAACCAGGACGACGCCGTCGAGGACATAGACGGCGAGGACAAGCTCGGCCAGCCGATGATTCAAGCAAGTCTGCGCGGCGACTGGGGCCGCGTGGAGTTCTTCGTGCTGCCGGGATTTCGCGAGCGGACCTTTCCGGGCGAGGCGGGCCGGCTGCGGACCGATCCGCCGGTCTCGAAGGAACGGGAAATCTTCGAAGCGCCGGCGGGGCGCGCCCATGTCGATTTCGCGGCGCGCTATTCGCACTATGTCGGCGACGTCGATATCGGCCTTTCGGTCTTTCGCGGAACCTCGCGCGAGCCGCGCTTTCTCGTCGAGCCCGGCGGATCTGAATTTATTCCGATCTACGACCAGATCACGCAGTTCGGCGCCGATATTCAGTATACGAAAGGCGCGTGGCTTTGGAAATTCGAGGGCGCCGTGCGCGACGGGCGGGGCGATACGTTCTTCGCTTCCGTCGCCGGCTTTGAATATACGCTCTATCAGGTCCTCGGGAGCGCCGATCTCGGCCTGCTCGCCGAGCATCTTTATGACGGGCGCGACGAGGATATCGCGCCTTTCGCCGGCGGCTTTGCGAGCGCGGCCCCGCTGACGCCCTTCGACAATGACGTCTTTATCGGCGCGCGGCTCGCCTTCAACGACGCGCAGGACGCCTCGCTCCTTGCCGGCGCGGTCATCGATCTTGCCGACGCCACGACGGCGATGTCGATCGAAGCCGAGCGGCGGATCGGCGCGAACTGGACGATCGAAATCGAAAGCCGGCTTTTCTTTAATGCGGACGCCGCAAATCCGTTCGCCTTTTTCCGTCGCGACGACTTCGCGACCCTGCGCCTGACGCGATATTTTTAGCGCGAGGCTTGCGTCTATCCCGATTTTTTCACCCAGGCGCCGGGATTGCGCGCGCCGTGAATCGTGACGCCCGCCAGGACGGATTCGATGTCGCGCAGGTCCTCCGTCGTCAGATCGATGTCGGCGGCGCCGAGATTTTCTTCCAGGCGATGCAGCTTCGTCGTTCCCGGAATGGGGACAATCCACGGCTTTTTGGCCAGCAGCCAGGCGAGCGCGATCTGGGCGCGCGTCGCGCGCCGCTCGTCGGCGATCCGTCCGAGCACGTCGACGAGCGTTGCATTGCGCTCGCGGTTCTCGGACGAAAAACGCGGGACGGAATGACGGAAATCGCTGGCCTCGAAGGTCGTGTTCGCATCGATGGCGCCGGTCAGAAAGCCCTTGCCCAGCGGGCTGAACGGCACAAAGCCGATTCCGAGCTCTTCGAGCGTCGGCATGATCTCGGCTTCCGGCTCGCGCCACCATAAAGAATATTCGCTTTGGAGAGCGGCGACCGGCTGCACGGCGTGCGCGCGCCGAATGGTTTGCGCGTCCGCTTCGCAGAGGCCGAAATGCTTCACCTTTCCCTCGCCGATGAGATCCTTCACCGCGCCGGCGACATCTTCGATCGGCGTCGCCGGGTCGATGGCGTGCTGATAGAAGAGGTCGATAACATCGCTTTTCAGGCGCTTCAGAGAGGCTTCGGCGACGGCGCGGATGCGCTCGGGACGGCTATCCCTTCCCGGCGGCGCGCTTATATCGTGGCCGAATTTCGTGGCGATCGCCACCTGCTTGCGGACGGGCGCCAGCGCTTCTCCGAGAAGCTCTTCGTTTTTGAAGGGCCCGTAAACTTCGGCCGTGTCGAAAAAGGTGACGCCCCGATCGACGGCGGCGCGAATGAGGCGGACGCCGTCCTCCTTATCGATCGCGGGCCCGCGGCCAAAGCTCAGCCCCATGCAGCCCAAACCGATCGCCGAGACTTCGAGGCCGCTGTCACCGAGTTGACGCTTGCGCATTATGTGCTCCTTTCGCTGGGGGGGGGGCGGACCGATGATCTGCCGACGCGTCGATGTTCGCCAATATGTGCTGAGGCCTTCTCCACCCTGCGGGCGGTTCTGTATGTCACCCTATGTTGGTACCCCCGCCTGGAGAGCGCGCGTTCCGCGGCGCCCCTGACGCCCAATCGCGCTTCTGAGCGCGCCGCGACCTTATCCAAACCGACCGTTTCGTCGTCTCGCAAGCGCAGCAATGGACACTGAATGTTGTGTTAAAAAAAAGCGCACATAGCCGATATGGGATGTCAGATACACAAAAGGCGGTACACATCATTTTTTAAAACACAAAAGGTTGTAATTCTGACATGGCGACCTACACTCGCCGATTGGCGGTCGTGCTGGCCGCCACAATGACAATCAAAAAAAACATTGAGAGGGCAGACAATATGAAAGTGCTTGGAACGCGCCTCGCGCTGATGTTCAGCGCGGCGGCGGGAGCGCTTGCCGCCGCCTCGACCGGGGCGGCCGCGCAAGATGAGGGCGGTTCATTTGCGGCAAGGGCGGACGCATCGCGCGACCGGATCGTCGTGACGGCCCGCCGCAAGGAAGAGAATATCCAGGACGTGCCGGTGGCGGTCACAGCGTTGGACCAACAGGCGCTTGACCGGCTCGTCGTCAATAACTTCAACGACCTCAACAAGCTCTCGCCCGGGCTTCAGGTCGGCGGCACCATCAGCCGCAATAGCGGCGGCGGGCCGAATATCCGCGCGCTGCCGACCGGCACCAATAGCGGCACGACCTCGGTCGTCAGCTATTTCGCCGAAGTTCCCAATTTCCGCACCTCGTTCTTCGATCTCGAAAGCTTGCAGGTCTTGAAAGGCCCGCAAGGCACGCTCTTCGGCGAGACGGCGGTCGGCGGCGCCCTTCTCTATACGCCGCGCAAGCCGACGAATGAATTCGACGCTCGTCTCGGCGTGCAGGTCGGCAATTATGATTACAAGCAGTTCGACGCCGCGATCGGCGGCGCGCTCGTCGAGGACAGGCTGATGGTCCGCGCGGCGGGGCGCTGGCGCAAGCGCGACGGCTTCACGACCGGGATCTTCGCCGACGGCTCGCCCTCCGTGGATCTCGACGACGTCGACAGCGCGCAATGGCGCTTTTCGGTTGTCTGGAAGCCGACCGACAATATCGAGACTTACACAATCTACGCCGGCAGCCATAGCCGCAATAATGGGAGTTCCCATATAATCACCTATGCCGACCGGCGCTTGATGGCGGCGTCGCGGCGCAATCAGGCGCCCGCCGACAGCCCGCAATTGGCGGCGGCTTATGAGTTCTATGGCGGCGGCGCGCCGCCGGCGGGGATGAGTTGGGCGGACATCAATGACGCCGCGCTGGCGCGCCAGAACGCGGCGGGCCCGCGAACCGCCTTCCTCAATTACGATCAGGCCGTGACGAGCGACTTTCACGGCCTCATCAACCAGACCCGCTGGGACATTCTCGACAATCTGACCTTCAAGAATATCTTCGGCCTTTACTGGTCGACGTCGTCGGGCAACACCGCCCATTATGACGGCATCGATGCGCCCTTGTTCGAGGGGCGCAACGTCGTCCTGCCGGGATCGGCCACGCAAAACGCCAATTACGGCGAGGTCGGCGGCTGGCCGGGCCGCGACTGGACCGAGGAAGCCCAATTGCTCGGCACGCTGTTCGACGGGCGCGTCGACTGGCAGGGCGGCTGCTATTATCGTCTCGCCTCCTCGCGGGACTTTTTCACCTCGGCTTCAAACCTTCTCGCCGCCCGCCTCTACCGCCATCCCGCGCCCAACTCCTTTTGCACAGGCGCTGACATTGGGGCGACATCGCCCTGTTCGCGCGCCGGTCGGCAAGTGGCGAAGACCTATGCGGTTTACGGCCAGGCGACCTTCGCCGTCACCGATGACGTGCATCTGACCGGCGGCTTCCGGCATAGCTGGGATATCGTCACGAACTATGAAACCGCGTCGCGGACGCAGTTCGTCACCTTCAACGGTTTCGATTTCCCGCTGGTGACCTCGGATTATGGGGTGATTCCCGGCGCGGGCGTGTCGTCGACCGTCGTTCCGCTGACGCAGCACAACACCTATTCGGTCGCCGCCGACTGGAAGGTGAGCGATGCGGTGCTCCTCTATGTCGCGCACCGCACCGGCTATACGCGGGGCGGGATCAACTCGTCCGCGCCGATCGGCGACCCCAGCCGCACCTTCGGGCCCGAGACGATCAAGGATATCGAGTTCGGCGTCAAAGCCGACTGGAGCCTTGGCGGGGCGACCGGGCGCACCAATATCGCCCTCTATCGCGACTGGTATAAAGACGTTCAGCGCAGCGACGTTCTCCCCGGTTTAGGCACGTCAGGGCTCACCAATGCGGGCGACGCCAGCATCAAGGGCTTTGAGTTCGAGAACGTCGTCAATCTGACCGACTGGCTCGAAGTGAGGACCAATGTCGGCTATGTCGACGCGCATTTCGTGACCTGGCTTGAGAGCTCGACCTGCTCCAGGCAAGCCTATCGGGAGCCCTGCATAGGCCTGCCCGGCTCGACGCCCTTCGTCATCGATCACGCCAATGGCGTGCTCACCGGACTCGGCGCCCCGATTAATTTCGAGCCCGACCGCTTCCGCGGCGCGGCGAAATGGAATGCGTCGATCCAGCCGACGGTGCATTTGGATTCATGGGTCGGCGGCGAGGACATCTCGATCGGCGCCAATGTCTATTACAAGAGCAGCTTTTCGAGCTTCACGACCAGCACCCATTATTTTGCGGGCATGACGCTCGATCCGAGGCCGGGCGTGTTCGGCGGCGGCTTCAACCCCTTCATCGTGCAGCCCTATACGCTCGCCGATCTCCAGGCCGACTGGCGTCATGTGGCGGGCTCGGCCGTCAGCATCGGCGCGCGGGTCACCAATCTGATGAACACGCTCTATGCCGGGAGCGGGGCCTTGGGCTCCATCGCGACCACCGGCTCGGGGGTCGGCTATGCCGGCGAGCCCCGCATGTGGTATCTTGAGTTCCGGGTGGATATGTAGCGATCCCAAATCTCAGGCGCCGTGTCGACGGCGCGGCGCCTGAGCCGGACTCCGCTCCGCCGACAAGACATTCATAAAATGATTGGGGCGCCGGATCATTTCCCGGCGGCCGCCTTCTCGGCGACGCTGCTCCTCATTGCGGCCAGCGCGAGCCCCGTTTCGAGAGCCCCTCATTCAAATCGCGGCGCTGATTTCCTGCTTCGCGCCTCCGCCAGGGATGGGCGGCCTGCGCCGAGCCGGGGCGTGGATTCAAGTCCCCGCGGCTTCGCAAGCGCAATACGCAACACCAGATCTTGTGTCTGAAACACTTCGGAATCGCCGATATATGAATCCAATTGACACAAAAGGCAGTATATATACGTCGCTATAATATCTACCTTTTGTGGCCCTTTATGAGGACATCGATCTTTCGCCCGGCAGTCTATGCTCACAATCCGTAGCCATGTCGGCTGCCACAAAAACCGCCGAATGGCGGGCGTTTCATGATCATGCTGGGAGGGTATATGAAAATAGTCGGAACTCGGATCGCTCTGATGGTCAGCGCCGCGGCGGGCGCGCTCGCCGTCGCTTCGCCAGGGGCGGCCGCCCAAGGCGAGGCAGGCTCGGCCGCAAGGATGGCGGATGCGGAACGCATCGTCGTCACCGCCCGCCGCAAAGAGGAAAATCTCCAGGATGTTCCTGTGGCGGTCTCGGTGGTGAGCCAGGAGGGACTTAAATCCCTCGTGGTCAACGACATTCAGGACTGGAACAAGCTCGCCTCCGGCTTGCAGGTCGGCGCCTGCGTCGGCGACAAGGAAAGCTGCTTTCCGATTATCCGCGCGCAATCCGGCGACGGCGCGACGCCTTATTTCGCCGAAGTGGCGAATTTCCCGTCCGCCTATTACGATCTGCAAAGCGTGCAGGTCCTCAAAGGCCCGCAAGGCACGCTGTTCGGTTCGACGATCACCGGCGGCGCCATCCTCTTCGAGCCGCGCAAGCCCCAAGAAAACGAGCTTAACGGCTATGTCGACGTCTCGCTCGGCAATTTCGATTACCGCGCGATCGACGCCGCGATCGGCGGCGCCCTGATCGAGGACAAGCTCCTGATGCGCGTCGCGGGACGCCTGCGCAAGCGCGACGGCTATGTGACGGCTTTCTACGCCGACGGGCGTCCGCCGGAAGATTGGGACGACGTCAATGAGCAGGAATGGCGGGTCTCGATCGTCGCCAGGCCCTTCGAAGGCTTCGAGAACTACACGGTCTATGCCGGCGGCTACAGAAAGGTGAACGGTCCCGCCCAGCAGCTTCGCTATGCGGATCCACAGTTCCTGCGTTCGGGTCGGGACACCATACCGGCCGACGATCCGGAGACAGTGATTAAATACGAATATTACACCGGCGCGCAGCCGCCCGCAGGCATGAGCTGGGGCGAGATCCTGCGCGCCGGCTACGCCCGCCAGAACGCCGCCGGCCCCTATGCGTTCTTCACGAACTACCCGGCCCGCCAAGGCCATAAGAGGCATGGCATTGTCAATCAGACGCGCTGGGACATCGCCGACAATCTGGCGATCAGGAACATTTACGGCCTTTATTGGTCGCAGGAATTAGACGGTCGCCAGAACCCCGACGGTCTCAGCGAGCCGCTCTATGAAGGCGCCCCGATCCGCAAACCGGGCTGCACCGATTATCGCGATGAAAACTGCATCGCCTGGATCGGCGGCTGGCCGAGCCGCCGCTGGAGCAATGAAACGCAACTCCTCGGCACGCTGTTCGACAATCGCGTCGATTGGCAAGGCGGTTTTTACTACGCCAAATCCGAGTCGCGCGACTTTCAGCATGCGATGACTGGCGTCAGAGTTTTCGAAGCGGATTTCACGCGGATTCCAATGAGCGGTCTCGCCCGCGTTATTCGCAGCAAATCGGTGGAATACGCGGTCTACGGCCAGGCCAACTTCTCGGTCACAGACAGGCTGCGCGTGACCGGCGGCGTGCGTCATAGCTGGGATAAGGGGAGTGCTTTCGACTCCGTGAGCCAAACGGCTCCCTTCATCTATAAGGGCGTGCCGATCTTCATCCAGTATGACGATCCGCAACTGGCGGCCGGCGCGCCGATCGTGGAGACGCCGAGGCCGTTGACCACAGCCACCACCTATACGGTGAGCGCCGACTACAAGCTGAACGACAACACGCTCGTCTATGCCGCGCATCGCACGGGCTATGCGCCCGGCGGCATCAATAACGCCGTCGCCATCAATAGTCCGCTCCGCGTCTATGGACCGGAAAGGATCAAGGATATCGAGTTCGGCGTCAAATCAAACTGGACTCTGGGCGGCGTTGTCGGGACGACAAATATCGCCATATACAGGAACTGGTACGACGATATTCAGCGCACCGACTATGTGCATCCGAATGTCGTCACGGGGAACGTCGCCAAGGCGATCATTCAAGGCTTCGAATTCGATACCGCGATTGAGTTCACCGACTGGTTCGAACTGGTCGGCAGCTTGACCTACACGGACGCCTATTACCAGGAATGGATGCAGACGCAGCGCTGCGCCAGCGAATATTGGCGCCCGCCCTGCCAAGGGGTGCCCGGCTCCACGACCTTTGTGATCGATCACGCCGAAGGCGTCGTTTACTATCAGGGCATGGATCCCGTCGTCACCAATCCCGACCGCTTCCGCGGCGTCGCCAAATGGAAATGGTCGATCCAGCCGCAGGTCAATCTCGACCGCTGGCTCGGCGGGGAAGACGTCTCCATCGGCGCCAATGTCTACTATCAGTCCGGTTATGCGACGAGCGATCCGAACTACACAAGGATCGTCGGGATCGATCTGAGCGAGCAAGGCGTCTTCGGCGAGTTCTCCCACCCCTATTTCACGGTGGGCTATGCGGTCGCCGACCTCCGGGCCGATTGGCGCCACATCAAAGGCACGGCCTTCAGCCTTGCCGCGCGCGCGACCAATGTGACCGACAAGCTCTACAATCAGGGCCCGGCCGCGAGCTTCCCCTTCTTTGGGTCGGCGCCGAGCGTCATCGGCGCGCCGCATATGTGGTATGTCGAAGGCCGCTGGGAGTTCTAACGCCTAAAGCCGGCCGGCGGGGGACCCCGAATTCTCCGCCGGCCGATCGGTCGAGCCGAGACGCGCGAGACGCAACGGCTTGATCGGGTCGCCTAAAACCCGTTCCCCGGCATGAAGCGCGCCGATGGGGGCGGCCCGTCTTTCTACTAGCCCCTGCTGGCTCAGCCGGCGGGAGCGCAATAGCTTGTGTCACCTCCTGTCAGGACTGCGGCCTTGCGCGCCGCGGACGAGATTGTCGTGTCCCGCACTTCGTGCGGCTAACACGCGCCGCCGCATGGCGGGCATTCCGGGAGGGAAAAAGCATGAAAAGAGTTGGAGTTCGCGTCGCGCTGATGTTCGGCGCGGCGGCAGGAGCGCTCGCCGCGGCCTCGCCTGTGGCGGCCGCCCAGGGCGGCGCCGTCGCGGATGCGGATCGCGAGGAAATCTTCGTGACCGCCCGCCGCAAAGAGGAGAATGTCCAGGAGGTTCCCCTGGCGGTTTCGGTGATGAACCAGGAAGGGCTTCGGTCGCTGGTGATCAATGACATCCAGGATCTGAACAAACTTGCCTCCGGCTTGCAGATCGGGGCCTGCGTCGGCGACAAGGTCAGCTGTTTTATTATCGTCCGCGCGCAATCCGGCGCGCGCGCCAGCCCTTATTTCGCGGAAGTCGCGAATTTTCCGGCGGCCTATTACGATTTAAAGAACATCCAGGTGCTCAAAGGCCCGCAGGGCACGCTGTTCGGCGCGACGCTCACCGGCGGCGCCGTCCTCTACGAACCGCGCAAGCCGGAAGAAAACGAATTCAACGGCTATGTCGACGTGTCGCTCGGCAACTTCAATTATCGGGGGATCGACGCGGCGATCGGCGGCGCCCTGATCGAGGATAAGGTGATGCTGCGCGTCGCGGGACGCCTGCGCAAACGCGACGGCTATGTGACCGCTTTCTACGCCGACGGCCGGCCGCCGGAAGATTACGACGACGTCAACAAGTCCGAATGGCGGGTCTCGCTCATCGTGAGGCCGTTTGATGGGCTTGAAAACTACACGATGTACGCCGGCAGCCATGAAAAGGTGAACGGCGCCGCACAGCAGCTTCGCTATGCGGATCCGGCATATCTGCGCGACACCCCAAACGCCGTCCCGTCCGCTAACCCGATCTCGGCGATCAAATATGAATATTACACCGGCGTGCAGCCGCCCGCGGGCCTGAGCTGGGCGCAAATCCTGCGCGAAGGCTATGCCCGTCAGAACGCGGCCGGTCCCTATGCGTTCTTTACGAATTATCCGACTCGCCGCGGCGGCAGCGAGAACGGCATCGTCAACCAGACCCGCTGGGACATCGCCGACAACCTCGCGGTGAGGAACATTTTCGGCCTCTATTGGGTGGCGGATATAGACGGCCGCCAGAACCCCGACGGGCTCGACGCGCCGCTTTATGAGGGCGCCCCGATCCGCAAACCGGGTTGCACCGACTACCGCGACGAAAACTGCATCGCCACGATTCATGGCTGGCCGAACCGCACCTGGAGCAATGAGACGCAGCTCCTCGGCACGCTGTTCGACAATGTCGTCGACTGGCAAGGCGGGTTTTACTACACGAAATCCGGCGCGCGCTCCTGGCAGCATCCAGAAGTCGGCGTGAGGGTCTTTGAAGCGGATTTCACGCGGATTCCATCGAGCGGCCTTGCGCGCATCACGCGCTCCGAGGCGGTGGATTATGCCGTCTACGCGCAGGCGAACTTCTCCGTCACCGACAGGCTGCGGCTGACTGCGGGCATCCGGCGCAGTTGGAGCAAGGGGTCTGCGTTCGACTCCGTGAGCCAAACGGCTCCCTTCATCTATAAGGGCGTGCCGATCTTCATCCAGTATGATGACCCGCAAATACTGCCGGGCGCAACCGTCGTGCGGACGGACAGGGCGCTGGACAAGGCTCTCACCTATACAGTGAGCGCCGACTACAAGCTGAACGACAACACGCTCGTCTACCTCGCGCATCGCAAGGGCTATCAGCGCGGCGGCATCAACAGCGCGGTTGCTATCAACGATCCGCTCCGCGTTTTCGGACCTGAGCATATCCAGGACATCGAGTTTGGCGTCAAATCAAACTGGACTCTTGGCGGCATGCTCGGAACAACGAATATAGCCTTCTATAACAATTGGTATGACGATATCCAGCGTACTGACTATGTGGCGCCGAACGTGCTGACGCGAAACGCCGCCGCCGCGGTCATTAGGGGCGTCGAGTTCGACGCCGGCGTCAAATTCACCGAGTGGTTTGAAGTGACCGGCAATCTCTCCTGGACGGACGCCCATTATACTGACTGGACGGAGACGACGCGCTGCACGAGCCAGCGCTGGCGGACGCAATGCCAACCGCCGGTTCCCCTCGGGACGTTGATCTTTATCGATCACGCCAATGGCGTCGTGACCATCAACGGCCAAACCTTCAACACCAATCCCGACCGCTTCCGCGGCGTCGCCAAATGGAAATGGTCGATCCAGCCGCAGTTCAATCTCGACAACTGGCTCGGCGGGGAAGACGTCTCCATCGGCGCCAATGTCTACTACCAGTCCGGTTATG
>JBFXBB010000020.1:0-16833 GCA_050183685.1 Amphiplicatus sp. | reverse complement strand
GGCAAGGCGCGCGAATCCGTCCGCTACGCCAATCGCCGTCTCACCCAGCGGCTCGGCGCGCATTTTCAGGTCCTCGAACCCCCGCATCCGCCGGCGCTCTACGACCGGCTGAGGCCCGTCTCCGACGCCTGGCTCGCTTTTCACAAATCCGGAGAAAAGCGCTTTTCGCTCGGCCGCTTCGATCCGGCCATTCTCGACCGTTGCCGTATCGGCGAAGTCGACTGGCATGGCGCGACGATCGCCTTCGGTTCGCTTTTGACGACGCCCGACAGGCAATGGGCGGCGGTCGATCTGATGCGATACGCTCCGGCCGACGCGCCGCCGGGAACCGTGGATTTTCTGCTTTCGGAGCTCATCTTCTGGACGAAAGAGTCTGGTTACAAACGGTTCGATCTCTCGATGGCGCCGCTTTCCGGGCTCGCCGACGAGCGCCACGCGCCGCTTTTCGCCAAGCTCGGGCGGCTGATCTATGAACAGGGCGGACGCTGGTACAATTTCGAGGGCTTGCGGCGCTTCAAAGAGAAATTCGCGCCGGAATGGGAGCCGCGCTATCTCGCCGCGCGCGGCGCGTTCTCCCTGCCCGTCGCGCTCGCCGAAATCGCCATGCTGACGAATTCTCCAACGAAGGCCGCGCCTATGACCGGAGCCGGCGGCCCGGGGCGATTTCATTCGCCGAGGTCTTGAGGTCGATCACGGCCGGCAGGCCGCTCGCGCGCGCCGCCGCGAAGGCGGCGGGAAAATCGTCGGTCCGGGCGACGCTTGCGCCGAAGGCGCCGAATGAGCGCGCGAAAGCCGCGAAATCGGGATTGACGAGATCGGTGCCGGAAATGCGGCGCGGATAGTCGCGCTCCTGATGCATCCGGATCGTGCCATAGGTTCCATTATTGGCGACGAGCGCAATCACCGGCAAATCATATTGCATCGCCGTCGCGAGTTCCGAAGCCGCCATCATGAAGCAGCCGTCGCCGGCCGCGCACACGACCTCGCGCCGCGGAAACACCGCCTTCGCGGCGAGCGCGGCCGGAAGGCCGTAGCCCATCGCCCCGGAGGTCGGCCCGAGCTGGGTTTTGAACCTTTTGTGCCGGTAGAAGCGATGCAGCCAGCCGGCGTAATTGCCCGCCCCGTTCGTCATGATCGCGTCGGCGGCGAGCGTCTTGTCGAGATGGGAGAAGACCTCCGAAAGATTGACGCCTTCCTTCACCTCGACCGGCCTTGAAAAGGCCTCGAACGCCGCATGCGCGTCATGCGCCGCGGCGCGCCAGCCCGCATCGAGCGCCCAGTTCTCAGCGGCGAGAGCGCGCGCCATCGTCTCCGGCGCGGCGTTGATCGCGAGCATCGGCGTATAGACGCGGCCGAGCTCCTCCGCGCTCGGATGAATATGGATGAGCGGCTGATCGGCGAGCGGCGCCTTGAACAGCGTATAGCCCGAAGTCGTCATCTCGCCGAGACGCGGACCGAAAACGATCACGAGATCGGCGGCCTTTATTCGTTCGACGAGCTTCGGATCGGGCGCGATGCCGACATCGCCCGCATATTGCGGATGAAGATTGTCGAACAAATCCTTCGAACGGAAGGAGGCGCCGACCGGAAGCCCGGTCGCTTCGACGAATGTCTTGAGGTCGCGCACGGCGTCCGCAGTCCAACCGCCGCCGCCGACGAGAAGGAAAGGCCGCTCGGCCCCGCCGAGCATTTCGCGGAAGATTTCGAGCGAGCGCTCGTCCGGCGCGGCGAGCGCGCGCGGCGCCGGCGGCAAGGCCTCGGCCTCGACCTCCTCGGCGAGCATGTCTTCCGGAAGCGCCAGCGCGACGGGGCCGGGCCGCCCGTTCAGCGCCGTCGCATAGGCGCGGTTCACATATTCGCCGACGCGCGAAGCGATATCGATCTCGGCGGCCCATTTCGCAAGCGGGGCGAACATCCGCCGATAGTCGATCTCCTGAAACGCCTCGCGGTCGCGATGGGCGCGCTCGACCTGGCCGATAAACATGAGCATCGGGGTCGAATCCTGAAACGCGGTATGGACGCCGACGGCGCCTTGCGTCGCGCCGGGGCCCCGCGTCACCATCGCGACGCCCGGCCGGCCGGTGAGCTTGCCGAACGCCTCCGCCATATTCGCCGCGGCCGCCTCATGCCGGCAGGCGATGAGCCGGATCCGGTCGCGCGCGTCATAGAGCGCGTCGAGGACGGCGAGATAGCTTTCTCCGGGGACGCAGAAAACATGCGTCGCGCCGTTCATGACGAGCGCGTCGACGAGATGGCGGGCGGCGGTCTGTCGGGTCATGCCCGCCCTTATGCGGCGGGCGGGCGCATGGGGTCAATCGCGCATCAGGCCTTGCCGTCGACCAGGAACCCGGCGAGATCGTCGCCCGCGCCGGGACGCAGCCCGTTCACGAAATCGGCGAAGCGCTCCGGCGGCCATTCCTGGACGACCTCGCCGGATTCGATGTCGATCGCGCGGTAGACGAAGACGGGATTGGTCTTGCTCCGCGCGATGGCGATGCGCGTGTTGGCGCCGAGCGCCTCGGCGAGCGCTTCCCGCGTCTCGACGATCGCGGCCGCGCGCCTTTCGCGCGCGGCCGCTTCAGCCTCGATCTGCGCCGCGCCGGCGCGACGGCGGGCCTCGGCGAGCGCGGCCGCCCGATCGGCGCCGGTCTCTTCAAGCTGGCGCGTCAGCGCCGGATTGCTGCTGGTTTTACCGACATCCATTCAACACCTCCCCGCCGCCCGGACGAGCGGCGCGTCTGGCGAACAGCGCCAGGATCGAATTCGGCGCCGCATTGGCGATGGAGAGCACCTGAATCGCCAATTGCTGCTGTACTTGCAAGGCTTGCAGACGCGAGGATTCGCGCGGCAGGTCGGCGTCGACGAGATTGCCGATCGAAAGCTCCAGCGCGTCCGAGACGCGATTGAGGATTTTCTCCTGCAAGTCGAGCGAATCCGCCCCCGACCCGAGCGCCGACAGCGCGCGCGAGACATTGGCGAGCGAGGCGTCGATGGCGGAGACCTGAGCGGCGGCGGCTTCGGCGCCGGTCATGCTTTCGTCGACGCCGATCGTCAGCGGATCGTCGGCGACCGCCGCAAAGGGAGTCGAGGATGAAGAGACGGTCACATTCGCGCCGCCGACGGAAAGATCCTGCGCCTTGACGGTGATCGTCGACGAACCGGTGTCGCTCGCCGTGACGACGAGATCGGCCGCGCCGCTCGCGAGAAGATTGCGCCCGCCGATCTTGGCGGAATCGACAAGCCGGGTCAGTTGCTCGCGCAGCGACACATATTGAAGACCGAGCGCCGTGCGGTCCGCATCGGACAGGGACGAGTCCGCCGCCTTCGCGGCGACCGCGCGCATCTCGACAAGCACGTCGCTGATCGACTCGCCCGCGGCGATCGCGACATCGACCGTCGAGACGCCGACGCGCAGGCCCTGCTGAACCGACTCGATCGAGGCGACCTGCCCGCGCTGCTGCTGGGCGAGCGTGTAGAGCGTCGGATTGTCCTTCGCCGAGGAAATCTGCAAGCCGGTCGACACGCGGCGCTGCGTTTCCTCAAGGCGATCGGTGATGCGGGTGAGATTTTGAAGCGCGATGAGCGCGCCGGGATTGGTGTTGATGCTCGTCATGACGACGTCCCTTTCTGGGGTTTGCGGACGATTTGTTCGCCGCGCCGGACAAAGCGCCGGCCCTGAATGGCGAGCAAGAAACGGACCCGCGCAATCATTCGTTCAGAAAGACTAATACGCGCAGGCATAGCCCAAGAGCGGCGCGGGACGCGCTTCTAACCTTAATAAAACCTATACGGACTTTAAGGAGTCGCGCGGCCGATTTCGCCCGGCGTAACTTGCCGGCTGGGCAAGAATTTCCTACGGCGTCGCGCCGTGAACGCTAAGCGGCCGACCGGCCCGAGAGGCCTTCCATGATGAGGCGGTTGACGTCGATCAGCGGCTCGACGCTCTCGCGCGCGCGCATGACGTCGCTCGAATGGCGCGCCACCCAGCGCGACAGCGCGATGACGCCGGCGCGGGTTTCGGTCGGCAGCCCGTTTTTATCGTCGGCGCAGTCGGCCGCGAGCGCGCCCCAGAGCGCGCGGTTGAAATGAACGGCGCCCGCGAGCGCTTCGAGATCGGCGCGTCCCCTCTCGGCGGCGGCGATAAGGCGGCGGGTCGCTTCGGCGAAAGCGCGATACTCCGCCTCGCGCGGCGAGGCCGTTCTCGCCGCTGTCCGGCGATAGGCCTCATGCGACATGGGCGAGCCTCGACGTTTCGAAATCGATAAGGCTGCGGCAAAGCCCGAGCGCCTTGTAGTGCTCGCCATTGGCGACATGGGCCGCAAGCTCGGCGCAGACCCGGAGCGCGTCGGGCGTTGAGAGGGCTTGCGTGAATTCCGTCATGCGCGCCTCGTAATCCCGCCGGTAGGCCGCTTCGGCGGCCGGATCGAGATACATCATCATGATCGGCAAGTAGACGCGCTTGGCGGGCGTATCGGCCTCGTCCGGCTGCAAGATGTCGCGCTCTCGCAAAACCCTCGCCCGATTTTCCACGACAAAGGCCGATCGCCGGTCGCCATTGACGATGACGGCGCCATTGACGGCGATGCGCTCGCCCGGCTTCAAGATGAGTTTCAACGCCATTCGGGGGGGGCCCGCAAAATCGAGGCCCCAGTAGACAAAGCCAAGGTTAAAGAAGGCTTTTCGACGACTTCAACGACCGCGGGCGCGTTCTTATATCGTCCCTATCGACAGAGGAGGACAGGCCTATGAAATTCAAGAGCATTGTCGCCGCGATCGACGCGGGCGACGACCTCGCGACGGCGGTTATTCTCGCCGCGGACAGTCTTGCGCGTCATGACGGGGCGGCGCTTCATGTCGTTAGCGCCTGGCCGACCTTGCCGACCTTCGCGCCGGGCTTTCCCGGCGAATTCGGCGCCGACGCGGCCCGCTACTCGAAAGAGCTTCGCGACGCCGACAACGAGGCCCGCAAAAAGCAGGAGGCGGCGCTTGGCAGCCTTGCCCGGGCGCGCAATCCTTTGGCGACCGTCGCCGTCATCGTCGGCGATCCGGGCGACGTCGCGCCGGATTATGCCGAGAAGGTCGGCGCAGACCTCATTGTCGCCGGCTCGCATCAGCGCGGTTTTTGGGATGCGCTTTTTTCAGGCGCTTCCTCGCGCGAAGTGGTGCGCAACGCGCCCTGCGGCGTTTTCCTGGTGACAAAACCCTTCGCGGAGAAACTTCTCGCCCAGGACGGCTGCTAGATTGGGCAGGCGGCATTTTGGTGATGCTCAAAGCCGAATTCACCTCCCTAGGGACTGTGGAGAATCGTTTGTAAACGATGCAACGCATATCCATCATCCCCCGCTTGCGGGGGAGGCGTCGGCAAAGGCGACGGAGGGGGGCCGTCCGGCTTTTCTCACGCTAGGAAAAGGCCCCCTTCCCGGAAACGGGGGAAGAAAGGCGCGGGGCTCGCGCAATCAATCTCGACAGGCGTTAGGATATCCTGATCAGATTCTGCGCCGCCACCATGCAGAACAGCATGGGGAAGGACAATACCGTGTTCGTCCGGGAAAAGAGCATCGCGGTCTTGCCGGCCTTGGCTTTCGCATCGGCGGCGAGATCGGGATATTTATTGGCGATATTCAGGGCCTTTTGCTGGTTCGGCCAAATGATGAACCAGACATTGAACCACATGATCGCTCCGAGCCACATGCCGATCCCGAGGATCGTATGGCCCGCGGTCGCGCCGTCAGCGAGGCCAAGCGAAAGGACCTGTGCGATATAGCCGTTCAGCCAGGCGAGAATGAGCCCGGTGAGGATCGTCGACATCGCGCCCCAGCGGAACCAGAACAGCGCCGAGGGCGCGATATGCTTGCCGACCGCCGGCTTCAGCTCGTCCGGAATTTTCGGCATGGTCGGGATCTGGACGAAGTTGAAATACCAAAGGAGCCCGATCCACATCACGCCGGAAATGACGTGAAGCCACCGGAAGAAGAACTTCCAGAACCCGGCGTCGATCGCGCCGTCCCAAACCGTCGCGTAGAGCGCGGCAAGGATCGCGGCGAGCACAAGGCCCGTAATGACTGCATTCCGCAGATTGCTCAGCAAGGCCGTCATGCGGCTTCCTCCCTTCCAAAGCCGTCCGCCTTCAGCCCGGGCGAACGGCCGATTTTTCCGAGAAATTGCCATGACGCGGGGGGCGCCCGACGCCAAAAACGCGCAGGAACTCAGGGCGTTATGCGCCAGTCCGCGGCGGGCGGCAAGAGCCGCCTCGGCCCGGGAGGGCTATTGCGGTTCGGCGCCGTCCGCTTCGGGCGCCTTGCGCCGAAGCCGCTCGAAATCGCCAAGGCCGCAAGACCCGACCGTAAAACCGCTGCTATTGTCGACGACCGTGATGATCTCGCCCCGGCAGAGCTGCGACAGCGAAGTCTTATATTGAAGCCGGTTGAAGTTGCTGTCCGCGCCGCTGCACCGGCCCGAGACCTCATTGAGATAATAGTCGTCGGCGCCGGAACGTATAAGGAACATATTTTCCGAGAGAGGATCGATCTGGTCGACGCGTTGGAGGCCGAGACAGTTCACCTTCTCGCCGGTCGGCTCAAATCCAGCGAGCTTTTTCGCCGCCTCTTCCGACATATCATTGCGCGGCGCGGCGGTGGCGCAGGCCACGGCCGATATCGCGATCGCGCTGGCGAGCATCGCGCCCTTCATGGTCATTCTCCTATGGTTTGCCCAAGCCCCCGCGCACCATAACCATCGGCCGCCTTTCGGGCTATCGGGAAGCGGACACAAGCGCGCGAGCCCGTTTACGCCGCCAGCCCCATAAGCTTGCAAGGCCGGCGATCATCAGCGGCAAACCGGCCGGCGCGGGTATTTCCGCGTCGGCGACCAGCCAGACGCCGCCTGTAATGTCGAGAATATAGAGATTGCCGTCGCCGTCGCGGGCGAAGGAGACGAGCGTGTTGAGCACGCCCTCATCGAGCGCGAGCTCCCAGGCGATGATGTCCGAGATCGTCCCGCTCGCCGCGTCATAAAGGAAAGACCAAACCTCGCCCGTCAGAAAATCCCCGAAGAAATAAAAGCCATCGAGGCTGTCGAGAGGCCCCTGATAAAATTCGCCGCCCGTGATCGACCGGCGCCCGTCCGGGCCCGCCTCATGCGGATATTCGAAGATCGGAAAAGTGACCGGCGCGCCGTCGAGTTCGGCCGGCAGGAAGGAAAGGGAGCCCTCATAGCCCGGCCAGCCGTAATTCGCGCCCGCCGCGCCGAGGTTGATCTCCTCCATCCGATCCTCCCCGACATCGGCGATGAAAAAGGCGCCCGAGGCCGGATCGAAGGCGGCGCGGAAAGGGTTTCTGAGGCCATAGGCCCAGACCGCGTCGTCCGCCGGATCGTCGCCGAGAAAAGGATTGTCCGCCGGAACCGAAAAATTATTCTGGCTGTCGCCCGGAAAGGCGTCCGTCGACGGATCGATGCGCAAGACGGAGCCCAGAAGATTCGACTTTACTTGCGCCGCATTGTCGATCGGATCGGCGTTGCTGTCGCCGGTCGTCACGTAAAGATAGCCGTCCGGCCCGAAGCCGATCCAACCGCCATAATGCGACGGGGCGCCGTCCGCCGGATGCGGCACGGTGATGACGACGCGGGCGCTCGCCGGGTCCGCGATATTCGGATCGGCGCTGCGCGTATATTCGACGACCTGATGGTCGCCCGCCGCATTGCCGATGCTGACATAGAACTTGCCCGAGGTCGCATAGTCCGGCGCGAAGGCGAGCGCATAGGCGCCTTGCTCGCCTTCATCGCCCAAACCGGCCACGGTCAGGAAGGGCGTCGCCGAGACGAGGCCGGTGGCGCGATTGTAGATTTTGATATCGCCGCTCGCCCGGTCGAGCATGAAAAGCCGCTCCGTGTCGCCGACGGGCGCGGCGGCGTGGACCGGATTGGCGATGTCGCCAGGCCCGGCGACGCGCTGAAGCGATAATGTCGCCGCGCCCGCAGGCGCAGCGCCGAGGACCATTCCGGCGATGAGGATCGCAAGACGCGTTCGTCCAATCGCATAATTTCGCATGTCCAAAACTCCCCCAACTCTTTGCCAAGCCTAGCGAGCCCGCGCGAAACGGCAACTGCATTTGACGATTATTTGCGCCGGTCTCGCCTCAGGCCTCGCCCTCGACGATAAGCCCGTCATAGGCGGGCTCGACCCCGTCGGGCAGCGTCTCTTTCAGCGTCCGATAATCCATCGTGACGTGCAGATTGGTGAGGATCGCGCGCTCGGGCCTCACCCGCGCGATCCATTCAAGCGTCAGGTCGAGATGGGCGTGGGAAAGATGCGGCTTGATCTGGAGCGCGTCGACGATCCAGGTCCTGACGCCCCTCAGCGCCTCGAAGCTCTCCTCCGGCAGGCCGACGACATCGCTCGAATAGGCGATGTCGCCAAAGCGGAAGCCGAGGGAATTCACCCCGCCGTGAAATTGCAAAAAGGGCGTCACGGGGATCGCCCCGCCCGGCCCCTCGACAAGGAACGTCTCGCCGGGCGCCGGCGTCGTTCTGCGTTCGAGCACGGGCGGATAATAGCTTCCGGCCTTTTGCGCAAAGCAATAGGAAAAGCGCTTGAGGAGATGGCCGGACGTCTCCTCGTCGATATAGACGGGCACGCGCGCCTTTTGCGCGATCGCAAAGACGCGCAGATCGTCGATGCCATGCGTCTGATCGGCATGGTCATGGGTGAAGAGCACGGCGTCGAGGCGCGGCGTCCTGGCTTCGAGCAATTGCATCCGCATGTCGGGCGAGGCGTCGACAAGAACGCAGGTCATCCCCGCCGCGCGCCGCGCCGCGACGTCGCCGCATTCGACAAGCAGCGAGCAGCGCGAGCGCCTGTTCTTCGGCTCCGACGGGTCGCAACGGCCCCAATCGCCCGCGCCGTGAGGCCCGCCGAGCCGGGGCACGCCGCCCGAAGAGCCGCAGCCAAGGATGATGGCGCGGATCGCGGTCATGAGGCGCGCGCCCGAGAAAAGAGCGTGAAGAAATTCGCGCTTGTCGTCTCGTCGATCGCCGTTCTTTCGACTTCCCTGATTTCGGCGAGCTTGTCGGCGACATGAACGACAAAGGCCGGCTCGTTCCGCTTTCCACGCATCGGAACGGGCGCGAGGTAAGGGCAATCCGTCTCGATAATAATGCGGTCTTCGGGCGCCGCCCTGGCGATCGCGCGGATGTCGCCGGCGTTCTTGAAGGTGATGATCCCCGAAAAGGAAATATAGCCGCCCATTGCGAGCACAGCCTCCGCGAGCCTCGGCCCTCCCGTATAGCAGTGAAGGAGCGGCGTGAAGGCGCCTTTGCGATATTCTTCTTCGAGCAATGCGCGCATCGGTTCGTCGGCTTGCCGCGTATGGATTATGAGCGGCAGGCCGGTCTCGCGGGCGGCGGCGACATGGGCGCGAAAGACCCGCTCCTGAATGTCGCGCGGGGAATATTCATAGTGGAAGTCGAGCCCGCATTCGCCGATCCCGACGACTTTCGCCTCCCTCGCCATATCGACAAGCCTCGCCGCGGCGAGCGTCGGCTCTTCCTTGGCGTAATGCGGATGAACGCCGACGGAACGCCAGATATCGTCATGGGCGGCGACGATTTCGGCGATCGCCCGGCTCGACGCCAGCTTGTCGCAGATCGTCAGCATGCCGCCTACCCCCGCGGCGCGGGCGCGCGCGATCACCGCGCCGAGATCGTCGGCGAATTTCTCCGAATGCAGATTGACGTGGCTGTCGATCACCATTTACGCGGCGGCGTCCCTCGCAAACGCATGAAGCCCGCGCCCCATCGCGAGGACGAGGTCGCGCCGGTCGATATTGACGGCCTCGCCGCGCCGCAAAAGCGCCGCCAGGCGTTGATGCGCGTCGAACAATACCGGCGCCGACAGCGCCGCGAGCGGACCGCTCGGCGTTCGCCCCCGCGCCTGAGCCCGCGCCGCGTCGCTTAATTGCTCAAGCACCAGCTCCTGAAAGATTTCCCAGCGGCCGAGCGCGGCCTTGCCGGCGAGCGAGGCGGCGACGGCGCCGACATCGCCGCTCGCGACCGCCTTTGAGAAAAACTCGCCCGCCGCCGCGACCGCCTCCTCGCCTTCGCCGGCCGCGAGCGTCAGGGCATAGCCCGGCCGCCCCCGCGCGGCGCGCGCGAGAGCGCCCGCCGTCTCCGGATCGGCGCCGGCTTCCTCGCAGAGGAGCGCGGCGATTTCGGCGTCCGGAACCGGGCGCAGAGCGATCCGCCGGCAGCGCGAGCGGATGGTCGCAAGAAGCCGCCCCGGCGCATGGGCGAGGAGAAGGAGCGCCGTCTTCGCCGGCGGCTCTTCAAGCGATTTCAAAAGCGCGTTCGCCGCGTTGCGATTGAGGTCGTCGGCGGCGTCGACAATAGCGACGCGCCAGCCCCCGCCAGCGGCGGTTTTGCTCAGAAACGAAGTGAGAGCACGCGCTGTTTCTACAGATATTTCAGTTTCATAACGATCATTTTTTTCATCATGCCTCCGCTGGGCGACAAAGAGATCCGGATGGGCGTTCTGCGCGATGAGACGGAAGCTTCGCGCCTTGGCGCTCATCTGGAGGGAGGAGGCGTCCGTCAGCGCCTCGGGGTCGAGAATGGCCCGCGCAAGCCGATAGGCGAGCGTCGCCTTTCCTGCTCCCTTCGGGCCGGCGATGATCCAGCCATTGCTGATCGCGGCCCCGGCGACCGCCCTTCGGAGCTCGGCTTCAAGCCCGGCGCGGCCGGTCACGGTCTCGCGCTGATGCGGCGGCCTATCGGTCATGGGCGCCTTGATAAGGGGAAGTCGGGCGGGATTGAAGAGGCCCTAACCCAATCCCAATCGTTCCCGAACCGCCGCCGAAATCGCGGCGGCGACCGCCTCGACGCTTTGCGACGCGTCAATGACGACGCAGCGTTCGGGCGCCCCCGCGGCGATATCGAGAAAGGCCTGCCGGACCTGGCGCTGATAAGCGGCGCCCTTCGCCTCAAAACGGTTGTCGCCGCCCCGCGCGCCGACGCGGGCGAGCCCCGTCGCCTCGGGAAGGTCGAGAATGAATGTCAGATCGGGCCCGTCCTCTCCGACGACGAGGCGCGTAAGCGTCTCGACCGCCTCCTTCCCGAGCGCGCCCGCCGCGCCCTGATAGGCCATGCTCGAATCCGCAAAGCGATCGGAAAGGACGACGGCGCCCCGCGTCCGCGCGGGATTGATCGTCTTTTCAAGATGATCGGCCCGCGCCGCGAACATCAAGAGCGCCTCGGCGAGCGGCGACCAGCGGTCGGCCGCGCCGGCGAGAATCAGCGCGCGGATCGCTTCCGCGCCGGGCGCGCCGCCCGGCTCGCGGGTCGTTACGACCGACAGCCCGGACGCCGACAGACGGTCGGCGAGAAGCCTTATCTGCGTCGACTTGCCGGCGCCGTCGCCGCCTTCAAAACTGATGAAGGCGCCGCGCATCTACTGCGCCGCGGCCGTCGTCTCCGCGGGTTCTTCGGGACGAGCGAGCAGCGCCTTGGCGCCGAGAAGGATTTTGCCGAGAACGCCCGTCTCCTTGACCGCGCGGCCGGCGTAAAGCGGATATTCCCGCGACGCGCCGCCCGCCGTCGTCACCTTAAGATAACCGATCTGCTGCTCGGCCGCGATCGGCGCGGCGACGGGGCCTTCATAGACGAGCGTCGCCTTCACCGCGTCGGCGTTCGCGCGGTGCACGATCATCGACACCGGCTCCTTGGCGATGAGCGGCACGCTCTCAACCGCCCCTTTGAAGACCAAGGCGTCGCCGACAATGTCGCCGGGCTTGAAGAGCGCCTTTGTCGTGAAGTCGCTGAAGGCGAGACGCAAGAGCCGCGCCGATTCCGTCGCGCGCTCGCGGTCCGAGGAAAGACCGTTGACGACGAGGATGCGGCGCACGCCGTCCCGAACGGCGGAGCCGACGATGCCGAAGCCTGATTGCTCCGTATGCCCCGTCTTGAGGCCGTCCGCGCCCTCGACCAGATCGAAAAGCGGGTTGCGGTTCGGCTGGCGGATCTTTTCCCAGGTGAACTCGCGCTCGCCGAAAAGCGCGTAATATTCCGGATAATCGTGGATGATCTTGCGCGCGAGAATCGCAAGATCGCGCATGCTCATCTGGTGGCGCGGATCGGGAAGCCCCGAGGCGTTGGCGAAAGTCGAATTGTTCATTCCCCATTCGCGCGCTTTTCGCGTCATCAGCTCGGCGAAGGCTTCTTCCGATCCGGCGATATTCTCCGCAACGACGATGCAGGCGTCGTTGCCTGACTGGACGATGATGCCGCGCAAGAGATCGATGACCGGGATCTTCGTATTGACCCGCACCCACATCGACGAGCCCTCGCGCTCGCGCCAGGCTTTTTCGCTGACGAAGAATTCGTCGGTCAACTTCAACTGCCCCGATTTCAGCCGGTCGAAGACGATCGCGACCGTCATCAGCTTGCTCATCGAGGCTGGGCCCGTCGGCGTATCGGCGTCCTTCTCATAGAGAATGGCGCCGGTCGCGTAATCCATGATGAGCGCGTATTTCGCCGGCGTCGAAATGGGCGAGTCCTGCGCCGTCGCCGGCGTGACGGCGGAAAGGAACAGGAGCGCGAACAGGAAATGCTTCATTCTATCGAATTCCTCAGCAGGCGGCGATCACGGCGTCGCTCGGCGCATTCGCGACGCAGCGCGCGTCGCCGGCCAGCGAGGCGGCAGGATAGCCTGCTTCGCGAAGCCCGGCCAAGCGCGCCGAGGCGATATTGGCGTCATAAAAGGGACCGATCTGCAAGCCGTAGACAAAAAGTCCATTGGCGATCGCGCGGGTCGCCACGCGCATTTCGCCATTTCCGGCGAGCGAGATCCGCGCCGATTGAAGCTCGTGAAGATCGAAATACTCCGCGACATTGATCCAGTATTCGGCCGGAGGGGCCGCGGCCGGCGCGATTTTCGGCGCGGGCCTGGGCTCGGGCGACGGGGCGCGGGCGGCAGGCTTCATGCCGGAGACGACGACCGGCGCTGGAACGGGCGCCGAGGCCGGGCGCGGGGCGGCGGCGACGCGGCGCGCTTCCGGCGCGCCATAGGCGGGCGCCATCGCATAAAGATCGGCGCGGCCGAGATAACGCACGCGCACGCGCGCGAGCCCGGCGCGATCAAAGCCGAGCGCCTTCGCCGCGCTTTCGGAAAGATCGATCAGGCGATCCTGAACGAACGGCCCGCGATCATTGACGCGCACGACAACGCGCCGGCCGTTTTCGAGATTTTCGACTTCGACCATCGACGGCATCGGAAGCGTCGTGTGGGCGGCCGAAAGCCGGCTCTTATCGAAGATTTCCCCATTCGCCGTTCGCCTGCCGTGAAACGCCTCCCCATACCAGGAGGCGATTCCGACGGCGTCATAAGACGGATCCTCGCGCGGCGTATAGGTCCTGCCATTGACCTCATAAGGCGCGCCGACCTTGTAATGGGGCGCGCCGACGTCTCGCACCGGCGTGCTCGCACAGGCTGCGAGCAACGCGAACAGCCCGATAGCGAGACAAAGCCGCATCATGGAAGCGATCATGGGGTCCGACAGTAACGCTAACGAAATCGCCCGCCGATATCTACGGGGGGATATTAACACTTCCTTAAAGCTCGCAGCGCCCGCCCTTGCTTGCCATTTGCCGATCTGCGCCTACAGTCCCTCCCCGCTTCGCCAGCGTTTCGCGGGATGAGCCCCGTGCGACGGGTCAGCGAAGCTGGGATGGGTGGCCGAGCGGTTTAAGGCGCCGGTCTTGAAAACCGGTGAGGCGGCGACGTCTCCGTGGGTTCGAATCCCACCCCATCCGCCATTTCCGCCGATCGCCCCTTTATGGCTTGCTGTCGCCGCCGTCGGGCCTTGATCGTCTCATTCCTAAATCCGTCGGGACAGCGCGCTATTTCGATTGCGGAGAAAGACCAGCAGGCGCTCAGGATAATCGGGCGGAACCGCTTGAACGACGGATGGTCTTTCCGCGAGCCGGGCCCGCCAAGAGGCGACCTTCGGCTTTCTCGAAAGAACCCCGAAATCTCCGATAGAATCGAACATATCGAAATATCGGAAGACCGGACCGAAGACCGCGTCGACGAGGCTGAAGGCCTCTCCATCGAACCAGGGAGCGCCGACGAGACGCGCCTCGATGCGAAAAAACTTGGCCGCCATCGTGTCGGCCTTTGCGGCAAGCGCCTTCTTGTCCGGCGCGTTATAGAATCCGGCGATGTCGTTCAAAATGGCCGAGCCAAACTCGATCCATGAGCGATGCTCCGCCCGTCGCAAGGGGTCGCGCGGATGGAGCGGGTTCGTCTGCGTTTCCTCAAGATATTCCAGAATGACCGCCGACTCGAAAACCGCGACATCGCCGACCTTCAGGACAGGCGTCTTGCCGAGCGGCGACAGCGCGACGAACCAATCCGGCTTGTTGGCGAGATCGACATAGACCCTGTCATGCGGAACCTGCTTCTCCGAGAGCGAGATCACGGCCCGCTGCACATAAGGGCAAAGATGATGGCTGACGAGAGTAAGCGCGGTCACGCCCGCTCTTCCTTCGCAAGGCCGGGAGCGATCGCGGCGAATTGGCGGGAGGGAACAAGCGCGAAACGCCCGTCGCCAAGCAAGAACTGGCAGATCGCCAAAAGCGTCAGATAGGCGGGATATTCCCAGCCCCCATTTTCATAGCCGAACATCCAGCCATTGCCGGAATGCGCCCAGGTCGCCCCGGCCAGGATCGGCGCGAGCGCGAGCGCCGCCCAACGCGCCTGAACGCCAAGGACAAGCATCACGCCCCCGACCGTTTCGGCCGCGAATACGACATAGGCGAACCATCCCGGAAGACCGATCGACACGAAAAACTGGGCCGTTCCCGGCAGCGTGTAGATGACGAGTTTCAACAGCAGGCTGTGAGCGAGAAACATGACGCCGAGCGCGACGCGCAGGAGCGTGACGGCGAAGGCGGCGGTTCTGGAGTCGACGGGCATGGCGAGCCTCATAGATGCATTCGCATATATTATTTATATGCAAGTACATTTATTGTCAACATTGATGTAGCTGCATCCTTTCGCTAGAAGGGCTCATGCGGAAGGACGCCTCGAAACTGCCGGAGGAAGCGGCGATCTCTTGGGCGCGGCTTGTCCGCGTCTCGCAGGCCGTGCTGGCGCGCGTCGAGGCCGACCTGAAAACGGCCGGGCGCCCGCCGCTTGCCTGGTACGACGCATTGCTGGAGCTTAACCGCGCCCGGCCCGAGGGCCTGCGCCCCTACCAGCTTCAGGAGCGCATGTTGCTCGCGCAATACAATCTCTCGCGGCTGACGGAGCGTCTGGCGGCGGCGGGCTACGTCGAACGGGAAGACTGCGCCGAGGATGGACGCGGACAAATCCTGAAGATCACCCGCGATGGATGCAAACTCCTCAGGGATATGTGGCCGGTCTATCGGCAAGCTATAAAGGCCCATTTTGCGGACAAGCTTGAAGCCGATGAAATTGCAGCCTTATCGACGATGCTGCTGAAGCTTCGCTGATTGAGGCGAAGCATTAGCCGGCGTCTAATCGGATCAACCGTTCGTTTCCACGCAAAGACCGTCCCGCCCACGATTTAAAACTTGCGCGCCGCGAGGGGGCAAATCCCCATGCGCCGCGATAACATTCGAGCGTGCGGGGGGGGGGCTGCTCGCCCGGCGCCCAACCTCCGATGTCCGATCAGAACGCTTGACTTCATTTAGAACATGCATTTTAAAATGTATGTTCTAAAATAAAGATCCAAATGGCCCGTCCGCGCACCTTCGATGATGACGTTGTCCTGTCCCGTGCGATGCATGTGTTCCGCCGCAAGGGATATGCAGCAAGCTCAGTTCGAGACCTCGAAACGGCGACCGGCCTCACCTCGGGCAGCCTTTACAACAGCTATGGCGACAAGCGCGGGCTCTTTCGGGCGGCGAGCAATCACTACAACCGCGTCGTTCTTTGGCGCCGCATTCAGCGCCACGCGCCGGAGGGCTCGGGCGCAGACGGCCTGCGGCGGTTGTTCCTGTCGCTTCTAAAGGAGCCGGACGGGGGGTCGGCGGGCTGCCTGATCACAAACGCCGCCGTCGAGTTCGGCGACAAGGACAGGCCGCCTTTTGTGAAGAAAGGATTTGCGGCGCTTCGGAACGTTTTCGCCGACCGCGTCGGGGACGCCGAGGCGGTTATGTTGCTCGCGCTCTATCAGGGCGTCTTGGTTCTCATCCGCGCCGGTTATGACAGACGCGCGCTGAAAGAGATGATCGCTGACTTTTTTGACACAGTGGAGACGCGTCATGGACGCTGAAGCGCTTTGGCCGCGATATGCGGCGATCTGGTCATCAGTCCCGGCGCATCGCGAGACCGAACTCAGACACTGCCTCGCCGACGACGCCACCTATTGCGACCCCAACGGCTTGCTGCGCGGCCGAGCCAAACTTTCCGACTATATGGGCGGTTTTCAGCAGAGCGTGCCTGGCGGACGTTTCAGCATCATTGAGGTGATCGCCCACAATGGCCGATCGCTCGCGCGCTGGGCTTTGCTGGGAGCGGACGGCGCGGTTCTTCAACTCGGCGCAAGCTTCGCCGTTCATGATGCAAAGGGGCGGCTGAAAGACATCAGCGGCTTCTTTCCGCTAACGGCGTCAGCGCCCGCCTGATGAAGGCGCGGATCAACACGCAGCGCGCGCTGGCGGAACATTTCGCCGAACGGATTGACGGGATCGGTCCGGTTTCCGTGCATCGATATTTCGCAGGCGCGGCTTTAAGAGCGGAGGGAACCCAGTTCGGCTTTGTGATGAAGGGAGTCCTTTACCTAAAAGTTGACGACGCAAATCTCGCGAACTTTACGG
>JBFXBB010000019.1:0-16873 GCA_050183685.1 Amphiplicatus sp. | reverse complement strand
GCGCCGCCTCAGGATGAGGCCCTGGTTGTTGCATTAGTGCGCCGCCTCATCCTGAGGAGCGCCGAAGGCGCGTCACGAAGGATGGGCCGCGGGGGATGGGCCGCGGGGGATGGGCCGCGGGGGATGGGCCGCGGGGCTCTTACTCGGATCGATCGCCGTATGATCTAAGCTCGGAACGACAACGCCTTGGCCTGGCGGACATGCGGCAGGGCCGAGACCTTCTTCAGCACCCCTTCGGAAACCGGCTCGTCGACCGCGACGAGCGCGATCGCGTCGGCGCCGGGCGCGGAGCGGCCAAGATTGAACGTCGCGATATTGACGCCCGCATCGCCCAAGGTCTGGCCGAGCTTGCCGATGAAGCCGGGCTTGTCCTCATTCGTGACGTAAAGCATATGCGGGGCGAAACCCGCCTCCATCTCGACGCCCTTGATCTCGACAATGCGCGGCGTCGATCCGAAAAGCGCGCCGGCGACGACGCGGTCCTGGCGCTCGGTGACGATCCGTAGACGGATGACGCTGTCGAAATTGTCGGCGTCGTCGCGATAAGTCTCGGCGATGGCGACGCCGCGCTCCTTGGCGATGACGGGCGCATTGACGACATTGACCTCGGCGAGCATCGGCCTCAGGACGCCGGCGACCGCCGCCGCCGTCAGGGGCTTCGTATTGAGCTTGGCGACGCCGCCCGCATAGACGACTTCGATCGCCTTGACGCTCGTCTCGGTGAGCTGGCCGGCGAAGGCGCCGAGATTTTCGGCGAGCTTGATGAAGGGGCGAAGCCGCGGCGCCTCCTCGGCGCTGATCGAGGGCATGTTGAGCGCGTTCGTCACGGCGCCGCGGGTCAGATAATCGGCCATCTGCTCGGCGACCTGGATCGCGACATTTTCCTGCGCCTCGCGCGTCGAGGCGCCGAGATGGGGCGTCGCGACGACGCGCTCATGGCCGAAAAGCGGATGCTCTTTCGCCGGCTCGTCCACGAAGACGTCGAGCCCCGCGCCCCCGACATGGCCGGAATCGAGCGCCTCTTTCAACGCCGCCTCGTCGACGAGGCCGCCGCGCGCGCAGTTGATGATGAAGACGCCCTTCTTCGTCTTCGCGATATTCTCCTTGGAGAGAATATTTTTCGTCTGCTCGGTCAGGGGCGTGTGCAGCGTGATGATGTCGGCGCGGGCGAGGAGCGCGTCGAGTTCGACTTTTTCGACGCCGAGTTCGACCGCGCGCGCGTCGGTCAGGAACGGGTCATAGGCGATGACATGCATTTTGAGGCCGATGCCGCGCGTGGCGACATTCGACCCGATATTGCCGCAGCCGACAAGGCCGAGCGTCTTGCCGAAAAGCTCGACGCCCATGAAGCGGTTCTTCTCCCATTTTCCCGCATGGGTCGACTGATTGGCGAGCGGGATTTGCCGCGCGAGCGCGAACATCATCGCGATCGCGTGCTCGGCCGTCGTGATCGCATTGCCATAGGGCGTGTTCATGACGACGATCCCGGCCGCCGTCGCCGCCGGGATGTCGACATTGTCGACGCCGATGCCGGCGCGCCCGATCACTTTCAACTTGACGCCCGCCTTGATGAGCGCGGCCGTCGCCTTGGTCGCCGAGCGCACCGCGAGCCCGTCATAATTCGGGATCATCGCGAGCAGCCGGTCCGGGAATTTCCCAAGGTCGGGCTGGTAGTCGACCTCGACGCCGCGCTCCTTGAAAATATTGACGGCGGTTTCGCTCAAGGCGTCGGAAATCAAAACCTTTGGCATTTTAGTCTCCATTTTCCGCCCTCTCCGCTGCTCATCCCGGCGAAAGCCGGGACGGGCAAGCGGGGCGCGCGCGATCAAAACAAAAGCTACAAAAGCGCCGATTTCGCCTCGCCGAACGCCCAGTCGAGCCAGGGCGCGAGCGCCTCGATATCGGCGCGCTCGACGGTCGGTCCGCACCAGACGCGAAGCCCCGGCGGCGCGTCGCGATAACCGCCGATGTCGAAGGCGGCGCCTTCCGCCTCAAGCAGCGTCTCCATCTTCTTGACGAAGGCGCGCTGCTTGTCGTCGTCGAGCGCGGTCACGCGCGGGTCGATAATTTTAAGGCAGACCGACGTGTTCGAGCGGTTCTTCGGCTCCGCGCACAGAAAATCGATCCAGCCGGCGTGACGGACCCAATCTTCAAGCGCGGCGAAATTCGCGTCGGCCCGCGCGACGAGCGCATCGAGGCCGCCGACCGACACGCCCCATTTCAAGGCGTCGAGATAATCCTCGACGCACAGCATCGAGGGCGTGTTGATCGTCGCGCCTTCGAAGATGTCGGCGATGAGCTTGCCGCCCTTTGTCAGCCTGAAGATTTTGGGCAAGGGCCAGGCGGGCTTCCAGCTTTCGAGCCGGGCGACGGCGCGCGGCCCGAGGATCAAGACCCCGTGCCCGCCTTCCCCGCCCAGCGATTTCTGCCAGGAATAGGTGACGACATCGAGCTTTCGCCAATCGAGCTTCTGGGCGAAGGCGGCCGAAGTCGCATCGCAAATGACGATCCCCTCGCGCTTTTCCGATATCCAGCCCGCATCCGGCACGCGCACGCCCGAGGTCGTCCCGTTCCAGGTGAAGACGACGTCATGGGCGGGATCGACGGCGCCAAGATCGGGAAGCGCGCCATAGGCGGCGGTCAACACCCGGGCGTCGAGCTTTAGCTGCTTGACCGCATCCGTCACCCAGCCTTCGCCGAAACTCTCCCAGGCGAGCATGTCGACGGGGCGCCCGCCCAGCATCGACCACATCGCCATTTCGACGGCGCCGGTGTCCGAGCCCGGCACGACGCCGATGAGATAATCGTCGGGGACTTCAAGGAGCGCCCTGGTGCGGTCGATCGCCTCTTTCAGGCGCGCTTTGCCGATCTTCGAGCGGTGCGACCGGCCGAGCGTCGGGGCGTTGAGAGTGTCGGGGGACCATCCGGGGCGCTTGGCGCAGGGGCCGGATGAAAAAAACGGACGCGCGGGGCGCGTCGCGGGTCGTCGGTCTGTCATTTTTACTCCCATCCTCGCAGATGGGTCGCGCCTCGTTGGGAAGGCGTGGCCCGGACGGACTTTCAGCGGAGTTTTGGCGCCGCGTCAATCAATATTTAGCGACGCCATCCCTCGACGCCCCCGCGGCCATCCTTCGCGACGCGGCCCTCGCGGGCCGCTCCTCAGGATGAGGCCCGTTTTGTTGCAACAGGGGAAGGCCTCATCCTGAGGAGCCTCGCGAAGCGAGGCGTCACGAAGGATGGCCGCGGGGAACCTGATCGTCCGGCGCTATAGGGCCTTGGACGCCCCTATGTGGTTCAGCGGGCGCGCGCCAGCGCCGAAATCAGGCGCCGTCCGGATCGCCTCGCGGACAAAATCGAGGGCGCGCGCCGCCGCTTCCTGCAAGGGCGCTCCCTGCGCAAGACCCGTCGCGATCGCGGAGGCGAGCGTGCAGCCCGTGCCGTGAAGCGGCGCATTGGTCAGGCGCGGATGGCGGAAGGCCGTCGCGCCATGCGGCTCGACGAGCATGTCGACGACATCCGCGCCCGCAAGATGGCCGCCCTTGACAAGCGCGGCGCCGGCGCCGGCGCGGAGCAGCGCCTCGCCCGCGCGCGCAAGATCGTCCGGCGTTCTGATCGCAAGCCCCGTCAGCGCCGCGGCTTCGTCCGCATTCGGCGTCGCCAGCGCGGCGAGCGGGACAAGCTCTTTCAGCAAAACGCCCGCGACGCCCTCGCCCGCGAGCGCGTCGCCGCTCGTCGCGGCGAGCACCGGGTCGAGCACGACGGGAATCGCGCGCCGCCGCAACAGCGCCGCGATCACCCGCGCGGTTTCCGCCTCGCCGATCATGCCGATCTTGATCGCGTCCGCCCCGATATCGTCGAGCGCGGCCTCGATTTGCGCGCGCACAATATCGGGCGGGACCGGATGGACGGCGAAAACGCCCGTCGTGTTCTGCACGGTGAGCGCGGTGACGGCCGCGCCCGCATAGCCGCCGAGCGCCGTCACCGTCTTGATGTCGGCCTGGAACCCCGCCCCCCCGGAAGGGTCCGAGCCCGCAATGATGAACACGCGTCCTTTCATCGCCGCATGATCTTCAAACTCGCGCCCAAATTCCAGTCGACAGGAAACGCCGCGAGGAGGAGGGAGATTTCTATGGGACGGCTCGTCTGGACAGGCGTTTTCTGCTGCATCGGGGCGCTTTCGCTCAATCTGTTTCCGGCCGCCGTCTATGCGCTCGGCATCGACCGAAGCGCCGCCTGGCCGTTTTTCGGCTTCGGCCTCTTTCTCATCCTCGTTTCGCTTTTCGTCGGCGGGCGGCGCTCGCCAAAGCGCGACCGCTATGAGGCGTAAAGAGCGCTGACGCGCTTTTGCAATTCTTCTTTCGTCGGAAAGGGCGCGAGCGCGCGGTCGCGCAAGAGGATCCACTCCATCTCGCCGAACAGCGCAAAGAGCTTTTCGAATTCGCCCGCGGCCGCCTCGCGCCCAAGGCCCGTCGCGGCGGCGGCGCGGGCGCCGATCTCGCCGATCGTGCGCCGGCCGTCGATTTCGCTTAAGAGCGCGCGGAACGGCCCCGTCAGCGGCGCGGCGATCCCGACGCCCTTTTGGGTGATCTTGAGTTCGGCGAGATCCGGCTTTGCGAGCTGCGCCCTGACCGCCTCTTCGATGCCCGTCGGGGCTTGCGAAAAGGACGGGATAAGTTCGGGATCGCATGGCGAGGGCAAGACTTTTTTTCGGCGCGCCGCAAAGCAGCTATGGAGCTTCACCTCGCCGTCGATCATTTCCATGATCGCCTGCTGGGCGCGCAAGGGAAGCGTTTCGATCCGCCGCTTCACCGGCGAGTCGGCGAGCGCGACAGGCGAAAGCCGCGTCGGCGTCGGAATGAAATGGTGAAAGACAAGCCCGCTCGCCTCGATGAAATCATAAAGCTCGGGGATCGAAAAAGCGCGGTCCTGGCTGTGCAGGAAGAGATCGAAGACGCCGACATCGCCCATCGTCTTCTGGTCGCTGACGGAATTCGAGAGCGCCTTGTACCAGGCGCGCCCGTCGAGCGCCGCCATCATCTCTTTCGCGCCCGCGAGCTGGCCGGCGATGTCGTCTTTCTCAAGGCCGGCGTTATAGAGCCGCATCAGCCCCTGCATGTGATAGACCCATCGCCGCCCATAAGGCGCGTAGACCATGACCTTGATGAGACCGTCCTCTTCGAGGCAGTCCTTCAGGGCGTCGAGCCCGGCCTTCGGATCGGCGAGATGATGGAGAACGCCGGTCGAGACGACATAGTCGAACCTCCCGAGCCCGAGCGCGGGCAGATCGAGGAGCGAGGCGTGCACGAATTCGATATTGTCGAGCCCGCGCAGCCGCGCCCGCTCGCGCGCGACCGCGATGCTCGCCTCGCTGAGATCGAGATGAACGACATGGCCGTCCCGGTCGCGCAACTGCTCGGCGAGAAAGACCGAGGCGTCGCCGCTGCCGCCGCCCGCGTCGAGCACGCGAAAGCCCGCCGGCTTCATCCGGCCTTCGAAGCCGAAATGATTGAGATAATCGAGCCGGTCGCCCCAGGTCGAAATGAGACGCTTCTTCTCATCCTCGGGATTGCGCCGCGGATAAGGCAGCTCTTCATATTGCGCGCGCACGGCCTTTAGATAGTTCTCGGATTCCGTCATGACAGCTTTTTTTCAGAATACGGATGGAATATTTGCATATTGACCGCGAATTGCGAAACAAGACGGCGTAAGATGATGCGAGAGCGCATGGCGTGATCTCAGTCGGAGCCCCATCGCCATCCTTCGTGACGCGGCCCTTAGAGGGCCGCTCCTCAGGATGAGGCCCGTGCTGCCTATTGCAACAAGAGAAAGCCTCATCCTGAGGAGCGCCGATGGCGCGTCACGAAGGATGGGCCCGTGCTTGTTGCAACAGGGGAACACCTCATCCTGAGGAGCGCCGACGGCGCGTCACGAAGGATGGGCCCGTGCTTGTTGCAACAGGGGAACGCCTCATCCTGAGGAGGCGCGAAGCGCCGCCGCGAAGGATGGGCCGCGGGGGCGCTGACCGAAGCTTAATCTCCGCCACGCTAGTCCCTCGCCGCTTCGACGGCCTTGCAGATATCGGCGACGACCTCCTTGACGCGCTTTTCGTCCTCGCCCTCGGCCATCACCCGGATCAAAGGCTCGGTGCCGGATTTCCTGACGAGAACGCGGCCCAATTGGCCGAGCCGGGCCTCGCCGGCCTTGATCGCCTCCCGGACCGCAGGATTTTCAAGCGGGCTTGCGCCCTTGAAGCGGACATTGTCGAGATGCTGCGGAAACGGCTCGTAATTGCGGCAGACCTCGCTCACCTTGCGGCCTTCGGCGGCGACGACGGCGAGCACCTGGAGCGCGGTGACGAGGCCGTCGCCCGTCGTCGCATGGTCGCTCAAAATGACATGGCCGGAGGGCTCGCCGCCGACATTCATGGCTTTGGCCCGCATCGCCTCGACGACATAGCGGTCGCCGACCTGCGTGCGATGGAGGTTAAGACCGATCCCGCCGAGGAATTTTTCAAGGCCGAGATTGGACATGATGGTCGCAACGACGCCGCCGCCCCGGAGCGCGCCTTTTTCCTTCCAGGATTTCGCGATGAGGCCGAGGATCTGATCGCCGTCGACGATCTCGCCCTTCTCGTCGCAGATGATGACGCGGTCGGCGTCGCCGTCGAGCGCGACGCCGATATCGGCGCGGTAGTTGAGCACCGCCTCCTGCATCGCTTTCGTCGCCGTCGAGCCGACGCCGCGATTGATGTTGAAGCCGTTCGGCTCGACGCCGAGCGGCTTTACCTCCGCGCCGAGCTCCCAAAGCACGGTCGGCGCGACCTTGTAGCCGGCGCCGTTCGCGCAATCGATGACGACGCGGAGCCCGTCGAGCGAGAGGCGCCGCGGGAATGTGCTTTTCGCGAATTCGATATAGCGCGCCCCGGCGTCGTCGATCCGTTTGACGCGGCCGAGATCGGCCGCTTCGGCGAGGCCTTCATTGGCGTCCTCGGCCATCAGGCGTTCGATTTCGAGCTCGGTGTCGTCGGAGAGCTTGTAGCCGTCGGGACCGAAGAACTTGACGCCATTGTCCTGATACGGATTATGCGAGGCGGAAATCATGACCCCGAGATCGGCGCGCAAGGAGCGCGTCAGCATCGCCATCGCCGGCGTCGGCAGCGGCCCGAGAAGAAAAACGTCCATGCCGGAGGCGGCAAAACCCGCGGTCAAGGCGGGCTCGATCATATAACCCGACAGGCGCGTGTCCTTGCCGATGACGACCCGGTGGCGATGCGCGCCGTTCTTGAAGACGCGCCCCGCCGCGAGCCCGAGACGAAGCAGCCGCTCCGGCGTCATCGCCGCCGCATTGGCAAGGCCGCGCACCCCGTCGGTGCCGAAAATCTGGCGCTCGGCCTTGCCGGCCGGCGCGCCTTCGTCGCCGCGCATCAAGACTCTCCCTCCGATTGCCCGCATGGGCCCCGATGCTAACCCGGGCCGGGCTAGCAATGGCTTAACGCATGATTTGGGCGTTTTCTATGGCGGCGGCGAGGCGGAGCGCCTGGCGCGTCTCGGCGACGTCATGGACGCGGAATATCGCCGCCCCGCGGGCATAGCCGGCAAGGGCCGCGGCGAGCGAGCCGCCGAGCCGGGCCTCGGGCCCCGCCTGCCGGTCGAGGGCGGCGATGAAGCGCTTGCGCGAGGCGCCGAGAAGGACGGGGGCCCCGAGCGCCGCGATCCGGTCGAGCCCGGCGAGAAGGGCGAGATTATGGGCAAGCGTCTTGCCGAAGCCGATTCCGGGATCGACGATGAGCTTGTCGGCGGCGAGGCCGGCCGCGCGGGCGGCGTCAAGGCGCGCCGCGAGAAATCCCGCGACCTCCGCGACGACGTCGTCATAGCGCGGGGCGTCCTGCATGGTCTTCGGATCGCCTTGCGCGTGCATGAGGACGACCGTGCAGCCAAGCGCGGCGGCCGTCTCAAGGCTCTCGGCCGCATAAGTCAGCGCGGTTACGTCGTTCCAGATCGTCGCGCCGGCCGCGGCCGCGCGCCTTGCGGCCTCAGGCTTTCGCGTATCGATCGAAAGCGGAATGTCGGTCCGCGCGGCCAGGCCCTCGATGACGGGGATGACGCGGGCGAGTTCTTCTTCGAGCGGGGCGTCCTCGGCGCCCGGCCGCGTCGATTCCCCGCCGATGTCGAGAATGTCGGCGCCGTCGCGGGCGAGCTTCAGGCCGTGCGTTATTGCCGCTTCCGGCGAAAGAAATCGTCCGCCGTCGGAGAATGAGTCGGGCGTCACGTTGACGACGCCCATGATCGAGACGGCGCGCCTCATTCAGCGCGCGACGCGGCGACCTGCTTGGCGAGCGCGTCCTCGAACTCCTTTTCCATGCGCGCCCGCCAGGCCGGAAACCCCTTCCGGTCGACGAAGGCGAGCGCGTCGCCCGCGATTTGACGGGCGCGCTTTTCGTCCTCGCCGTAAAATTCGGGATGGTTCGCGAGAAAGACGTCGGGCCGCCAGTCGCGCGTGCGCGCGAAGGTCCGCCGATAGTCTTCGACAATGCCTTCATATTGCAGGGGCGGGACGAGCCGGTTTATGGCGACGCTCGCGCTGCAAAAGAAAAGGACGCTATAGGTCTTTCCCTGTTCTTCCGCCGTCGTCGTCCAGGAGGTGCAGCCGCGCGTATGGCCGGGGGTGATATTGGCGACGAGCCGCGCGCCGCCGACCGAAACGGCCTCGCCGTCGCCGATGATCTCGTCGACCTTCACCGGGGGCGCGGCGGCCGCAAGATACTCCTCCGAGCCGAGAATAAGGCCGGTTTCGAGCGCTGAGCGATCGCCTTCGCTCGCGACAAGCTTGGCGCCGGTCATTTCCTTCAGCGCCGCAAGTCCGCCCGAATGATCGACATGCGCATGGCTGTTCACCAAGATCCGCACATCGGCGAGATCGAAGCCGAGCGCGCGGATGCTGTCCGCGATCATCGGCGCGTTTTGCGGCATGCCGCCATCGAGGAGGATGTGGCCTTCGTCGGACGCGATCAGAAAAACGCCGAGCCCGCGCGGACCGACATAGTAGATATTTCCGATCACCCGGTAGGGGGGCTCGGGCTCGAACCAGTCCGACCGCCCCGCGGCGCGCTGCGGCGCGGGCGCCGGCTCCGCGGCTGCGGCCGCGCCGCCGAACATTAGGAAAGCCGCAACCGCCGCGGCCAGCATGGGTTCTATTTTCATTGACGTCTCCCTTCCGCCGTGACGCCGCCGGCGCGGGCGGCGTTGCGGAAATCAGTCCGGCGAGCCTGACATCATAAGCGCCGGCTTGTCCATAATCCCCCGCGAAAGCGCGGACCGAGCGCTGGCTTACCGCTCGATCGCGGTCTTCGCCGAGGCGCGGGGAAAAGAACGCTTTTACGCGCCTTGCGGGCTCGGATTGAAGCCCTCGCCGCCTTTCTTCACCGCCTCGCCCGTCGAGGGCACCGAGGACGGCGGCGGCGCGCTGAGATCGGTCGGCTCCTCGCGGACGATTTTTTCACCCTTCAGAAGCTTGGCGATCTCCTCGCCGGTCAGCGTCTCATATTCGAGCAGCGCCTCGGCGAGCGCCTCCCAATCCTTGCGGCGGTTGGTGAGGATTTCACGCGCCTTCTCATAGCCGTCGGTGACGAAGCGCTTGATCTCGTCCTCGATCAATTTCGCGGTCTCGCCGGAAATCGATTTCGTCCGCGCGATCGACTGGCCGAGAAAAACCTCGCCCTCGTCTTCGGAATAGGCGATGGGCCCGAGCTTTTCCGAAAGGCCGAATTGCGTGACCATCGCCCGCGCGAGCTTGGTTGCGTGTTCGATGTCGGACTGCGCGCCGGAGGTCACTTTCTCCTTGCCGAATTTCATTTCCTCGGCGACGCGCCCGCCCATCGCCATCGCGATCTTCGCCTTCATCTGTTCGAGCGAGAAGGAGAGCTTGTCGCGCTCCGGCAGATATTGAACCATGCCGAGCGCGCGGCCCCGCGGAATGATCGTCGCCTTATGAACGGGGTCGGAGCCCGGCATTGTGATGCCGACGATCGCATGGCCCGCCTCGTGATAGGCGGTGAGCATTTTTTCTTCCTCGGTCATCACCATCGAGCGGCGCTCGGCGCCCATGAGGACCTTGTCCTTGGCGTCGTCGAACTCCTTGGCGGTGACGAAACGCTTGCCGCGCCGCGCCGCAAGGAGCGCGGCCTCATTGACGAGATTGGCGAGATCGGCGCCCGAAAAGCCGGGCGTGCCGCGCGCGATCGTCCTCAAATTCACGTCCGGCGCAAGCGGGACTTTCTTGGCGTGCACGTTCAAAATCTTTTCGCGGCCGACAACGTCCGGGTTCGGAACGACGACCTGGCGGTCGAAGCGGCCGGGGCGCAAAAGCGCCGGGTCGAGGACGTCCGGCCGGTTGGTCGCGGCGATCAGGATGATCCCTTCATTCGCCTCAAAGCCGTCCATCTCGACGAGGAGCTGGTTCAAGGTTTGCTCGCGCTCGTCATTGCCGCCGCCGAGCCCCGCGCCGCGATGGCGCCCGACCGCGTCGATCTCGTCGATGAAAATGATGCAGGGCGCGTTTTTCTTCGCCTGCTCGAACATGTCGCGGACGCGCGAGGCGCCGACGCCGACAAACATTTCGACGAAATCCGAACCCGAAATCGTGAAAAAAGGCACATTCGCCTCGCCGGCGATCGCGCGCGCGAGCAAGGTCTTGCCCGTGCCCGGCGGGCCGACAAGGAGCGCGCCTTTCGGAATCTTGCCGCCGAGGCGCTGGAATTTCATTGGGTCTTTCAGATATTCGACGATCTCCTCAAGCTCTTCTTTCGCTTCATCGATGCCGGCGACGTCGTCGAAGGTGACGCGCCCCTGACGCTCGGTCAAAAGCTTCGCCCGGCTCTTGCCGAAGCCCATCGCCTTGCCGCCCGCCCCTTGCATCTGGCGCATGACGAAGAAGATGAAGGCGAGGAAAATGAGGAAGGGCAGGATGTTGAACAGCACCTGCAAGGCGATCGGCAGCTCCTCTTCGGGCGCGATCGTCGTCTCGACGCCCGCCGCGTCGAGCTTGTCGGCGATGACGGGGCCCGCCCCCTCCGGAATCGGGGTCGAGAACGGCTTGCCGTCGCTCAACTGGCCGGTGACCTGCGCGCCGTCGACCTTGGCCGAGGCGATCGAATGGCCGTCAATGCGCGAGATGAATTGCGAATAGGAAAGCCGCTCCACCTGCGGACCCGGCGAGGAGAACTCGAAGAGTTGCAGCGCGATGACGAAAAAGATGAAGACAATGCCCCAGACGAGGAGATTGCGTCCGTTCATTACACCCATTCCCTGCCGCCGGGCCGGACCCCTGGCGGAACGTTACTGCCTACTAGATAGGGGTTAACAAAGCCGGGCGCCACTGAGGTCGATCAAATTGGCGCCGGCAAGCCCGGCAAGCTTACGAAAATCTCACGATCCGGCCGGAAAAACGCTCTTCGATAAGCGGCTCAACGCGCAGCGACGCCGGAAGGCCCGCCCGATCCGCGGCCGTCCCGTCCGGATCAAGGCCCGCCGGCCAGGGCGCCGTCCGCATCGCCTCGACGGGGACGCCGGCCTCATCGGCGCGCCGCTGAACGCCGAGAGGGGCCAATTCGCCCATCGGAATGACGGCGAGCGCGTCGGGCCCCTCATTCGTCAGAATGAAGCGCCCGTCCCAGAGCGCGCGCGCGCCGGGGGCGAGGCGAAGCGGCGCAATCGGCGCGACGCAGGCGCGGCCGAGAAGCGCCGCCGGCTCGCGGCAGAAGGAAAGGCCCGCCTTTCCGCGCTTTACGACCGCGCCCCCGAGCGTCGCCGCGCCCGTCGCCCGTGCGGCCTGAAGCGCCGCCGCGGCGTCTTCCTCCGCCGGGGCGTAATCGCCCGCGCCGACGGCGCGGATGAGCCGCGCGGCGAGGCTTGCCGGGATGTCGGCGCGCGAAAGGCGAACCCAGCCCGGCGCGCAAAAGCGCCCGCCCGCCGTCTCGAAGGCTTGACGGTCGGCGGCCTCAAGCCGGTCGGCGGCGGCGCGCATCCGGCGCGCCGTCCGACAAAGCGCCGCGCGCGTTAAAAGCTTTTGCTCTTCAAGCGCGGCGAGCAGCGCGCGGGTCCTGACGCGTTCATAGGCCGGATCGTCATTGGACGGATCGTCGATGAAGGGCTGGCCCATTTCCGTCAGCGTCGCGCGAAGCCGCGCGCGCGGCATGTCGAGAAGCGGGCGCAGAAGGCGCAAGGGCGCGCCGGCGCCCGCGGCGATGAGGCTCGCCCGCTCCATGCCGGCGAGCCCGGCGGGCCCGGCGCCGCGGGCGAGCCGCATGAAAACCGTCTCCGCCTGATCGTCGGCGTTGTGTCCGGTCAGGACAGCCTCATAGCCTTCGCGCGCGGCGAAATCGGCGAGCAGGCGGTAACGCGCCGCGCGCGCCGCGGCCTGCCGGCCGGCCTTGGGTTTTTCGCCGTCCCAGCCGAGAATGATATGGCCGAGCCCCGCCGCGCCGGCCCAGGCGCCGGCCGCTTCGGCTTCGCGGCGCGAGTCCGCCCGCAGCCCGTGGTCGACGGTGACGGCGAGGGCGTCGGCCCTCATCGCCGCCGCAAGGCGCATCAGCGCGACGGAATCCGGCCCGCCCGACAGCGCGACAATGAAGCGGCGCGGCGCGCCGAGCGCGGCAAGCGCGGTTGCGAATTCGTCGACAGTGACAAGCGCGGTCACGAGACCTCCAAGAGGAGCCTTGCGGCCCATCCTTCGTGACGCGGGGCCTTAGGGCCCGCGCCTCAGGATGAGGCTGTGCTTTGTCGCAGCAAAGCTTTGTCGCAGCAAACTCCGCCTCATCCTGAGGAGGCGCGCAAGCGCCGTCACGAAGGATGGGCCGCGAGGCGGTTCAGCCAGCCAAAAACCGCCTATTTGCAATTGATCTTCTGCATCTCGATATCGGCGCGCTGCATCACCGCGGGCGCGGCGTTCGGATATTTCGACTTCATCGTCTTGAAGACCTTGCAGGCCTCGCTCGATTGATTCATGCGCGAAAAGGCGGTCCCAAGCTTCAGATAGGCTTCGGCGACACGCGCATTGTTCGGATATTTCTTGATATGGGCGATGAAGGCGTCGGCCGCATCCGCATTCGCCCCGGTCGCAAGATAGATCTCGCCGAGGCGAAACTGCGCATCAGGCGTGCGCGGATGATTGGGAAAGGCCTCGACATAAAGCTCAAAGGCTTTCTGCGCGCTCTGATAGTCGCCCGAAAGCAGGAAGGCCGAGGCGTAGTCGAACGCGGCCTCGGGATCGAGCGGCAGTTCGACCGCGCGGCCGGCGGCGGTCTGCGCTTCGCCGCGCGCGATCTGCTCCGCGATCGGATCGCCGGTGAGCGGGGTCGGCCCGCCGCCGGCCGGCGCGCCTGCCCCCGCCGCGCCCGGAACGGCGCCGGAAATATCGCCCGTTCCGGCGCCCGAAAGCGCCGTCGTCACGGCGTTGAGCCGCGCCTTGGCCTGATCGAGCTCGAAAGTCAGGCGCTCGACCTCGCCGGTCAGGCGCTGGATCTCCTGTTCGAGCCGGCCGAGGCGGAGCGCCGTGTCGGCCGCGCCGGGCGCGCGCGCCTGAAGGTCGGCGACCGCCGCCTCAAGCCGCTCGACCCGGTCCTTCGTCGACTCCGCGAAAGCGGGCGCTGTCGCCGCAAGAACGCCGCTCAAGACTGTCACGAGGAACGCCTGTCGCATGTCGCAAAAACCTTTCGCCAAAATTTTCAAAACGCGGCTTCAAAAAGTCGCCGCTCCGCCTCTTCTGGCTGCGTCGAAAACCAAATATACTCTACCGGCATTTCCTGTTGCCGGCCACCGGGCGGAGAACCGGCTTCGGGACCCCGCCTTTCTAGCAAGACGATCTAGCAAGACGATGCGACGAAACCGTGGCGCCGCCATGTCAGCGCCGGAGGACAAAATGATCATTGGCGCCCATTCGATCCTTTATTCAAGCGACGCGGAGAAGGACCGCGCCTTTCTGCGCGACGTCCTGAAGCTGCCCTCGGTCGATAGCGGGGACGGCTTTCTGATTTTCGGCCTGCCGCCGGCCGAGATCGCCATGCATCCCGGCGCGCCCGAAACGCCCGCCGAATTCTACTTGATGTGCGCCGACATCGAGGCCTTCGCGGCGGCGATGGCGGCCGAAGGGCTCGCCTGCGGCCCCCGCGAGAGCCGGGATTGGGGCGTTCTCGCCCGTCTCGCCTTGCCGAGCGGGGCGCCGCTCAATGTCTATGAGCCGGCCCATAAGCGCCCAAAGCCCGCCAAGGCGGGAAAGAGCATCGGCAAGAAAGCGAAAGCGGCGAAAAAAACCGCCAAGGCGAAGAAGCCAAAAAAAGCGGAGAAGCCGAAAAAGCCGAAGAAGAAGCGCAAGTAAAGCAGGCTGAATTCAAGCGCCACCCTTCCCACAAAAAAACGCGCCGGCCTCCGCCGGCGCGTTCTTCAACTCCGTGCAAAGACGAAACTACGAGCTGACGCCCGCGATCGTCGTCGTCGCATTGCGGTTGACCGACCAGGCTTCCTCGGTCGAGCGCGGATCGAGGGGGCGCTCCTTGCCGTAGGAGACGGTCGTGATGCGCGCGCCGTCGACGCCCATCGAAACGAGATAGGCGCGAGCCGCTTCGGCGCGGCGCGCGCCGAGCGCGAGGTTGTATTCGCGCGTGCCGCGTTCGTCGCAATTGCCGGCGATGAGAATCTTCGTCTGCGGATATTGCTTCAGCCAAGCCGCCTGACGCGAGAGCGTGTTCTGCGCCTGCGCCGTCAGCGTGTACTCGTCATAACCGAAGAAGACGCGGTGGCCCGCATTCTCTTCGAGATCCTGCTGGCTGCCGGGAACGGGGCCGGAGGGCCTCGCGCTTCCGGCGTTCGACGTATCCGTTGCGGCGACGTCAGGACCTGTGCTGGCGCAAGCCGCCAACAGGACGAGCACGCCCGCAACGCTCGCCGCTTTTAGAACCATTTTCGTAGCCATGCCTATTCGTGCTCCACTTTGCCAATCCGGGCTTTGCGAGCGCGCCCCCGCCTTCAGCCCCGCCGATCCGTTTGCGCCGCAACAGGCGCGATTATTTCTGCGGGAGCCTGTCCCCCGCAATGTTGCGATAGCCTCTCGATTAAACCCAAAAGTTTAACCAATCTTTGGAATCGTAGCCTCAGCCGGCCTCCTTAGCAAGAATAGCCGTTCCGGGGCCCTAATGAATTTTAGGTTACGGCCGCAAGGCGACTTGTCATGGAAGAAGCGGCGACCAGGCTGGGTCCGAGGCCTCGCCCGGGGTCCTGACGCGGCGCAGATTGCGGCCTGTGAGGTCGACGGACCAGAGCGAGGCCTCGCCGCCGGTTCCGTCCCGGCGATTGGGGGTCTGACGATAAAACATCAGGACCCGGCCATTCGGCGACCAGGTCGGGCCCTCGTCGAGATAGCTCTCGGTCAGGAGGCGCTCGCCCGCCCCGTCCGGCCGGATGACGCCGATATAGAAACGGCCCTGATATTGGCGGGTGAAGGCGATGAGGTCGCCGCGCGGACTCCAGACCGGGGTTTGGTAGCGCCCCTCGCCAAAGGTGATCCGCTTCTGATCGGCGCCGTCGGCGTTCATCACATAAATCTGCGGCGCGCCGCCGCGGTCGGAGGCGAAGGCGATGCGCCGCCCGTCCGGCGACATGGTCGGCGAGACGTCGACCGCCGGATTGTCGGTGAGACGGGTCAGACGCCGGGTTGAAAGCTCCATCTTGAACACGTCGGAATTGCCGCCCCGCTCCATCGCGAGGAGAACCTCGGCGCCGTCGGGGGAAAAGCGCGGCGCGAAGGTCATGCCGCGGAAGGTGCCGAGCTGCTCCTGCTCGCCGGTCTCGATGTTGAAGAGATAGACCTGGCCCGGACGATTATCGAACAGCGCCATATAGGTGATCTGCTGCTGGGTGGGTGAAAAGCGCGGCGTCAGCACCTGATAGTTGAGCCCGTCGGTCAGCGGCTTCGGATTGGCGCCGTCCTGATCCATGATCATCAGCCTCTTGACGCGCCGTTCGGCCGGCCCCGATTCATGCACGAAAACGATCCGCGTATCGAAATAGCCGTCCTCGCCGGTCAGGGATTTGTAGACGAAATCGGCGACCTTGTGCGCCGCGCGCCGCCAATTGTCGCTCGGGGTGCGGAACGAGACCGCGCCGAGCTGTTCGTCGGCATAGACGTCCCAGACGCGGGTTTGCACCTCGATGCGCCCGTCGCCGAGATCCTTGACCTCGCCGACGACGAGGACCTGCGCATTGATGAGGCGCCAGTCGGGAAAACGCGGCCGCACATTCACGCCGGTGAGATTTTCGATATAGGCGCGCTGGTCGATGACGGCGAAGAGGCCGGAGCGGTCAAGGTCGGCCATGACGACGCCCGTGAGGTCCCGCGAGAGGCCGGCGACCGGTCCGCCATCGGTGATGAATTCGGGGACGGCGACCGGCATCGGCTCGATATTGCCCTGAGTGATGTCGATCTGGACGCGCGCCGCGGCCGGCGAGGCAAGCGCGGCGAGAACGGAAAAGACCGCGATCGCGACGGCAAGAAAGGGTGCAGGTTGTCGGTTGTCGGTTGTCGAGGCCGCGTTCGGCGCATCACAACCTGCACCCTGCACCCTGCAACCTGTCTTGGTTGGCGCAAAAAACGTCGGCTTCAGCATCGTCATCATCCCACTTTCCGGCGCGCCGCGGCGCCGCGACAGTTAAAATCCGGCCATTTCGCTCGGATCGAAATTGAGCTGCATTTCCTTCCACGTGTCATAGCGGTCGATGGCGAGGAAATCATAGGGCGCGCAGGAAATAACGGCGCGAAGGGCGACTTGTTCGGCGACTTTCCAGACCTGGTTTCCCGATAGGCTGATTTGCAGCGCGTTCGCCAC
>JBFXBB010000018.1:0-17039 GCA_050183685.1 Amphiplicatus sp. | reverse complement strand
TGCGAACGGCGCGCTTCCTCCGGAAAAATCGGCGCGCGCGTCTGGTAATCGCCCGCCGAGAGGAGGGCCGCCCTCGCGAGCTGATTCGGACGCTTCGCATCGTCGGGTTTGCCGCACCATTCGCGGTCGGAGAAGAAGAGCGTCTCGCCGGCCGTCACGCCGATCGCCTCGACGGGCAGCGCGGCGATCGGGACCGCGCCGATCGGATCGACCCGAAGGCCCGCCGTTCCCGTTAGGGTCTTGGCGAAGATCTCGACGAAATTGACGATCGGCGCGGAGTCGCCGCGGCGCAGCCGGTTGATCAGCGTCGGCTTGCCCGTCAGCGCCGAGGTATCGATCGCCGCGATCGGCGTCGCGCCCAAAGGCTCCGGCCCATAGGTCACGACGGACGCTCCGAGCGCGCAGCGGCCGCGCGCGAAGCGCGGGGAGGAGGGACATCGCGGAAGGTCTTCACGTTTTTAAATCGCTTTTTTTACTTGATTGTTGATGATCGTGCCGAGCTGGGAGGACAGTTTGTCCGTGTGCTTGACATCATTGTCGCGGCCCTCTGTCAGCACTTCGAGAATAGAGAGAATATGCCGCGTCTGCATCGTCAGCTCCTCGAGAATGTCATCATCGAGCGCGCCCGCGGCCGCCGGCGCGGCGAGCGGCTGGGGAATGGGCGGCGCCTCGCCGACCGATGGCGCAAACGGGACCGGCGCGTCATTGGCCGGCCGCGGCGGCGGCGCATAAACGCCGGCGTCCTGCGCATAAGGCGCGCTCGCGGACTTTGGCGCGTAGTCGCCGGCGATAATCGCCCTTACTTGATCTAGCTTTCCGAGGATGTCGCGGCCGACCTCATGGGTCTTGGCGGTGTTATCCATGATCCGCAGGAGGAGCGTTTTCGTCGACCACTCATGGTCGCCCGGGCCGAGGCCGCCATCATTGTCATTGGCGCCGCGCAGCGCGGCGACGACGGCGTCGAAACCTGCCTTGACGCTTTGCTCAAAGCCCAACAGACGAAGCCTCGTTTCGATGCCCTCGGCCCTGAGCGCGGCCTGAAGATCAACGAGGAGCGGCCGCGGATCAGGGACGACGACCGGCGCCGGCAAATCTATCCCCGCGACCGCGGCCGCGACCGCAGCCCCGATCGCCGAGGCCATGGCGTTTATCTGCGCCGTCAGCCCGGAGATCGACTGGTTGATCGCCCCGACGGCGTCATGGGCGGGATCGAGGAGCGCGAGTCGTTCATAGACTTCGTCCGGCGGCGTGTTTGCAATGAGCGCGGCGGCGCGCTCCTTGATGCCGGCTTCATCCTGTTTTAGCCCGGCGAGTTCGAGGGCGAGCGCCCGCAACGGATCCGATCCTGGCAGCCCCTCGGCAAGGCGGGCGAATTCGGCGGGGTCGAAAGTCTCGCGCGCCAGGAGATCGCGCATTTCACGCTGGATTTCGACGCTCTCTTCGAGAAGCGCGAGTTCCTTCTCGGCGTCTGAGACTTCGCCGGCGACGACGTCGCGCACCTGCGTGATGCCCGCCTCGACGCGCTTTAGATCCTGTTGCGCGGCGATCGAGGAGGCATTCACCTCAAGCGTCTTTTCGCGGAGCCGCGTTCCAAGATCGACAAGAGAGCTCCGCGACGCCTCGTCGCCGGAGAGCGCCCGCGTCACCGCGTCGTCGAACTGCTGACGCAAATCTTTAAGATGCGTGCCCGGCGTTCCCCGCCCAGCAAAGGAGAAAAGCGCCGTGTCGTAATCGGCGACGAGGCGCTTGCCGCTCTCGATGCGATTCTGAAGGTTTTGCCGAAAATCGTCGAGGCCGTCCTCGAAGCGCTCGAATTCGGTCAAAATCGACGTGAGCAGGATGCCGATCCGCCCCGAGATGTCCGTAAAGGCCTGGAATTCATCGGAGCCAGCGAGCCGGAGCTGGTCGGCTTCAGGCAGCGAGCGCAGGACATTGGCGCGCTCGCCGGCTTGCGCCGTCTGCAGGCGGAACAAATCCGAGGACGTCGCAAAGCCCGCCGCGATGAGCGCCTGCAGCGCCTCGATCTCCTTGAGCTGCGCCTCGGCGGTCGCGCGCAGGGTCTGCGCGGCCGGATCGGCGACCGAGCCAACGCGGGCGGCGAGATTAAAGGGCGCAAGCGCCTGCGCGCGCTCGGCCTCAAAGAGCAGCGCGAGATCAACCGGCGCGCCGCCGGCCTTCGCCTCTTCGGCGCCCGCGCGCGCGAGCGAGGCCTCCTTGATAAAGGCTTCAGCCTGGGCGAGGAGGGGATTTTCGACGCCGAGATAGAGCTGGCGCGAAAGGTCGTTTCGATCCTTGCCGATCTGGTCGAGCGCCTCGCGCTGAATCGCCTCAAGGTCGGCGGTCGACTGGCCGAGCGACTTCATGTCCGCAATCAGCGGCTCGATCGCCTCTTTTAGGTCGCGCGTCCGCTGCGCGAAGATGTCGACCGGCGCGCGTGTCGCCTCGAAAATGGCGGCGAGCTTTTGCGCCTGCTCGGCCGTTTTCGAGACATCGCGGCCGGCCGCGATCGCCGCATTGACGTAACCCTCAACCGCAGTCTTCGCCTTGTCGGAGAGTTCGTCGATCGCCTTAAAGAAATTGGCGAGCGTTTCGATGTCGTTCGCGAACTGCTCGATCGGCGCCGTGTCGACATTTTTCGCGATGAATCGGTCGAGCGCCTCGAACGGCGTGTCAAGCGCTTTCAGCGCCAGCCTGATCCCATACTCGGCGGCGGCCTGCGCGCCTGCCTCGGAGTTTTCGAACTGCCGCGCCTCAGCCTGTTCGCCGGCGACGCCCTGATAGCCGATCTCGACGCCGCGAACCGAGCCGACCGCTACATTGACGAGATTGTCCCAGAACGCCGTCGACGCCTTGTCGGCGATGCGACCGCCCGTTGCGCCGACAATCGCGGTCACGGCGTCGGAAATGCCGGCCGCGATCGACTTCGCCGCGTCGAGATTGCGCAGCGACTCCTCCGAGCGGTCCTTCGACGCCTCGCCGCCGATCACGCCGGTCGCCGGGTCGAAATAGACCTGCCCCACCTTGTTCGACGGCTTGCCGCCAAACAGGGACCCGATGAAGCCGCCGAGCAGCGAGCCGACAAGGGGACCAAGGATGGGGACCGGAATCAAATTGCCAGCGACGCCGCCGATGGTCGAACCGACTTGCACACCGGTGGAATTGCCGAATAAGAGTGACGAGCCGACCGAACCGATAATCCCTCCGGCGACGTTGCCGAGCGAGCCCGCTTTCAGGAGCTGATTGGCGACATATTTGTCGCCCGCCCCAAAACTCGATCCGAACACGCCGAGCTTGCCGAGCTGACTGACGAGCGCCGCGCCGCCGACCGAGCCGAGCGCGCCGAAAGCAAGAGGCGCAAGGCTCCCCGTCGCCGCCGTCGCCCCGAGGGACAGCAGGGGAATAAGCGCCGCCGCGCTAAACAGCCCGCCGGCGGCGATTCCGCCGAACGGCTGTTGCGGAGCGATATAGCCCGAATTCGCGAAGGCCCCGTTCGCCGCGGCGCCGCCGAAGGCCGCTGCGGGCGAGGCGGCGATGCCAGGCGTGAAGATGGCGCCGGCGGGATTGCCGCCGGCGAAGACGCCGCTGAACACGCCGCGCAGAAGATTGGAAAGGGCGTCTTCAAGCGGGTCGAGCGCGGCGCGCTTAAGCTCACCGAAGATCTGCCGGCCGAGATTGCGGAAAGCCGTCGGATCGCCGGCGGCGAGTCGGTCGATGAAATCATCGGCAATCTTGTCGGTCGTGCGCGCGAGCTCGCGCGTGTCGGCGTTCGCCTTTCGGAGCGCGGCCTCCTGCATCAGCGCGGCGCGCGCCGCGCTCTCGTCAAAGGCGACGCCGGCGGCGGCGGCCTGTTCCTTGAGATCGCGGATTTCGCGCTCGATCAGGAGCCGCTCATGCGCCGCTTCATATTCGCGCTCGGGCAGGCCCGCGATCGCGAGCTCCTCCTGCAGGTCGAGGACCGATGTCTCGATCGCGGCGAGTTCGCGCCGCAGGGCGAGTTCGGCCTGCAATTGCTGGCGCCGGAATTCGAGGGCCTCGCGCTCCTCGCGATTGAAAGCCTGCTTGGCGCGCCGCGCCTGCTCTTCCTCGCGGTCGAGCTGGCGCATGATCGAGAGGCGTCGTTGCTCGGCCTCGATCGCGGCGCGGCCCTGCGGCGCGACGGCCACGAGCTTTTCGAGATCGGCGATCTCGGCCGCGATATTGCGCGTCTGCGCCGTCGCTTTTGCGAGATCGGCGGCCGCGCTCGCCGAGCCCTTGTAGTTCTTTTCGATCTCGGCCGTTTCGGCCTTCAGTTTGGCGCTCTCCTCAAGCACGCCGCGCAGCGCATCGGCCTCCACGCCGACGAGGCCGGAGGCGGCGATCTTTTCATTGACGCCGGCGCTGACGTCGAAGGCCTTGAGCGCGGCATCGCCGCCCTGCGCCGCCTCAAGCCGCGCGGCGAGCTTGTCGCGCTCAGCGACCGCCTTCGCGAGCGCGTCGCTAAGCTCGGCCGCCGCGGCGACGGGCGCGCCAAGCGCCTCGGCGAGCTGGTCGGTCGAGGTGATCGACTGCGCACCCATCTGAAAGAGGCGCGCATTGACATCATCAAGGCGATCTCGCAGCCGCTCGACATCTTCGCTGAAGGGCTGAAAGGAATTGTCCTGCAGAAAGCCGAGCCCGATGTTTTCGAGCGCCGCCTTCTGACGCTCGGCCCCTTCCTGATAACGCCGCGCCTGCTCTTCAGCCCGCGCAAGATCGCGCTCGGTCTTTTCCCTAATCGCCTCGAGTTCACTCGTCGAATCGACCTTTTCGGGATTAGCTGTTTCGAGGCGCAGCTCGCGAAGGCCGGCGGAGGTGCGCCTGATGAAATCCGCCGTCGCTTCGGTTATGCCGATAATCAACGGCGCGATCTCCGCGAAGGCGACCTTCATCTGCACGCCGATGATTTGCTGCGCCTCTGAAAGGCGGTCATTCATCACTTCGGCGCGCTCGAGCACCTCGTCGGGAATGATGAGGCCCGCCTTCTCGGCCTCTTGCCGGAGGCTTTGGAAGCCTTCGACGCCGGCCTCGGCGAGGGCGCCGATATTCTTAGCCGCCTCCTCGCCGAAGAGCGCGCCGGCGAGAGCCGCCCTTTTCGAGGCATCCTCGACTTCCCCGAGTTTGCGCAAGGCGACGTCGAACTGTTCTTCAAGACCCTTGGCCGCGCGGAGCTCGGCGCCGAACTGAGCGCCGCCTTCCGTCCGCTGCAGGATCGTGCCGAGCTCGCCCGTCCCGAGCTGAAACTGCCCGAGCCGGCGCTGGAAGTCGGAAAGCAGCTTGTCGGCCTGCGCCTGCTCAAAGCCGAGCTGGCCGAGCGCAAAGCGCGAGGACTGAAGGAATCCGGCCTCCTCGATGCCGCCGAGGGAGCGCGCCTTTTTGGCGATTTCATCGAGCGCGGCGACGGCCTCCTTCGCCCCTGACGTGATAGCGCCGAAAGAGATCCCGGCGACGAGGCCGACCAGCGCGCCGCGCGCGGCGGTCGCCGCCCCGCTCATCAGATTGAGCTGCCTCGGCGCCTCGGCCATCTCGCGATTGAGCGAATCCTGCGCCCGCTCGGCGCCGCGGGCGCGGTTGATCTGGGTTGAATATTGCGCATTGATCTTGCGCTGCAGATCCTCATAGCGCTCTCCCGTGACGACGCCTGAGGCCTGGGCCCGATTGAGCTCCGAAAGCGCCTTCTCGCGCTTGCGCTCGAGATCGACGACCTTGTCGAAACGCCCTTCGAGTTTCTGGAAGCTTCGCTCGGCCGAATTCGTCACCTGTTCGGTGCGCTCGATCACACGCGCCGCCGGCTGGCCGGCCTCAGTAACCTGCCTGAGACCCGCCGCGATTTCCTCAACGCCTTCGCTTTTTCCGCGGATCTCAATTTCCGCGGCGATCTGACGAAGGTCGGCCATGGTTTCGGGAGTCTCTCTCTATTTTTTCATATTCGAATTTCAGCCAGGCGCGCTCGAACATCAGAGCCTGATCGAAGAAAAGAAGACGGCGCGCTCCTTTCAGGCCAAGCGCCTCAGCGCGTGGCCGAAGCCTTGCGTCATCGATCGGCACGGGAAGCGAGGGGCCCATGCCGCCAGGACGCCAGGACCGCGCGTCATCGCAGGCGGCCCAGGCCGACGCCGCCCGCCGAAGATGAAGGAAAAGGGGCGGCGGCGCGCCCCTGTCGCGACCAGGCCAATCATCGCCCTCACGCGCGTCGACCGCCGCGTGGGCGAAGCTGATAAGGCCCGCCGTCAGTGCCTCGCCTTCTTTTCGTTCGCCGCGTCTGACCCGCTCGGCGAAGCTGTCTTGGTCATTGTCGCCTTCGTCAACGTCTCGCTCGCTGAAGAGCTCGCTGCGGCGCCAGCGAATCCAGCGGGCGACAGCTTTTTTTCCGCGCCCTCGAGCACTTTGCCGGCGGCGATGCCGCGAGCGAGCAGCATGTTGACGATCTGCTTTGCGGCTTCGTCATATTCCATGCCGTCAGGCGTCGCTGGCGTGTTGGCGGGATCCTGCGGCCTTAAGACGATCATGGCGAGATACGCCCTCGAATAGGAGATCTCCTTGCCGAGATCGTCGGTCAGACCTCGGATATCCTTGATCGCGCCGTCAAGCAGCACGCGCGCATTGATATAGTCGCGCAGCCAGTTCTCCCGCACTTCGTGATTCGGATCTCCGAACATGAATTCGAGAATATCTTCGCGGACCTTGATGCACTCGTCCGTGTCGAGCGCGGTCGTCTTGACCGCGATGCCCCGCCAATCGGGAATATCTTCGAACCAGACGCCATTCTTGCCGGCCGAAACATCGACGCGGCGCTTCGTGAGATTGACCATTGCCTCTTCCTTGATGTGGCGGGTTGGTTTGGAAGGGAGCCAGGCGGGCCTTCGCCGCCCCTGCCCCGCACGATTTTAGATTCCGACGTTTTCAAACCGGGTGAAGGTCAGCATCTTGCCGGTCGTCGGATCCTTAAAGCCCTGGATGGTGCCGCGGAAATCGACGAACTGGTTGCGCCCGCCCGGGCTTCTGTCGCCGTCGACATATTTGCCGGCCCAGACTTTCATCGCATAGCCTTGGCTGCTCGCGTAGAAGGGCACGAGGAGCGAGGTCTGCGCGCCGGATCGGAAAGCGGCCCAATCGATGTCGGAGCCGAATTTCGCGGTGATGCCGCAACGCAGAATGGCGTCGCCGGCGTCATAGATGGTGTCCCGAATGTTGTTGAGCGGCCCGTCCGCCTGCAGATTATTGTTGAGGTCGAAATTGAGACCTTTGATGACGCTATGCGAAGCGCGCGCGAGGCCTCCAACCATGATCTCACCGATATTGTCTCCGGTCACCATCGGCTGGATAAACGCGTCGGTATCCGGGGCGTCGGTCTCGGCGCCTGCATAGGAGTCCGAAAAGCCGATCATGTTGAATTGCGGCTGAATGCGCGCGCGCCGCTGCAAATTCATGATCATCTGATTGCATGCGAGCGCCGAAAACCGCACATGCACCGGCGCTCCCTGGCCGAGCAGGACCGCCTCATGCGTTTCGGTCGGCATGGTCGCGGCGTCGCCATGCTCAAGGAAGTCGCCGAAATAGACCCGGATTGTCTTCGAGGCGCCGGCGTCGGTCGCCCATGACGCGCCGCGGTCGTCGAGCGGCAGCGCCGTCGCCGTCGGCGTTTTCACTGTGGCAAATCGGTTGAGCGCGGCCGTGTCGAAGCGCAGCCCAGCGGCCCCGCCGGACGGCCCGCCGATCTTGCAGGCCATGCCGGCCTTGATCCAGGGCCGCGCTGCCCAGTTCATCGTGGTCGAACCGAGGCCCGTCGCCGTCGCCGTGATATCGCCGGAAACGCCCTGCACGCCGACGACCTTGACGCGCGCGGCGGCGCCGGGCGTTTCATCGACCAATGTGCCGCCGCCGCCGATCACGACCGCATTTGTCATTGTGCCGGCGATGGCGACGAAGATCCCGTTATTGGCCGCATTCGCCATGCCGCTCACCTGGACGAGGTCGCCGACATTGAAGATAGCGCCATTATTGGTCGCAATCGTGTCGCTCGACGCGGTCACGCTCGCGATCTCCGTTCCGTCCGCCTCGGGCGTTTCGGAGTAGATATTCAGCATGCCCATTTCAAAGCCGTAGTCGCATTGCTTGAAGGCAAACTCGGCGTCAAGCTGGCCCGTCACGCGCGCGCCCGTCCGCAGCAACGCCGCGATAAGCCGGTCGCCGGTGATGGTCTGCGATTGTTCGAACGTGTCTTCCGGCCTGAAAGTCTCATTCACGATCCAGGCGCGTCGATAGCCGGCGACCGGCGCGACGCCGAGCGAGGATTCCCGCGCCCGAATAAGGCGATGTTTGTTCGAACTCGTCATCTGTCAGTCTCCGTTTTTCTATTAATTGGCGCGGGGGGGGCAAAATTCCGAGCGCGGCGGCGCCAGCCGCGAAAGGACTTCACGCATCGATCGCACTGTCGAAGTCCCAGGCGAATTCGCCGGAGAGCGCATAGCCGATCCAACGGCCGCCATGACGCAGGCCCTTGTCGCCTTCAATCAATCGCTGGCTGATATGGATCACATCGGCAATCATCGGAATACGGAGCGAATGCTTGATCCGTCGCCAGACATCGTCGAGAGCGGCGTCGCCCTTGCCGGCGGCTGCGATCGCGTGCACGTAAAAGAGACCTTCTTCATGCCGCCCTTCATAACCGGCAAGACCGAGCCCGGCGCCGTCCTCGATCGACGGCTCGAATTCGAGATAGACGTGAACCTTATCGGCTTCCTCGCGACTCTTTGGCTCATCGGGCTCCTCGTCATTCCGGAGCGCGCGGAAAGTGAGCGTCGCATCGCCCGCGACGCCATCCTCGGCGGCGGCGAAACCGAACAGCGTGAGGAAATGCTGCTCGAGCGCATCCTTCACAAATTTGTGCGGCATGGCGCTAGCCGATCTCGATCATCGGCAATCGCGACGGCTCCGGATCGCGCCGCCGCACGACGCCGCGCTTGCGGCCCTTGTAACCGATCCCTTGCACGTTTCGCTCGGTGATCTCGGCCTCTGCAAAGTTCTTGAAGTTAAAACTCGCATAGCCGGGCGCTCCCCGGAACTCCTTCGTCACCGTCTTGGCGACGGTCTCGAGCAGCCCCGCGCCGCCGCGCCCGCCGGTCTTGTTGAAACCGAGCCGCTCAGCCTTTCGCGCATAAGGTGCGAGATAAGTGATCACCACCGTCTCATCGCCCAGCGCTTCCTCGCCTTTCTGGATGCGCCGCTGATTGGCATAGGCGGCGATCGAGCGCTTCAGTCGGCCGGATTTCACCTTCACCATCGCGTTCAGGAGCGTGAGCGTGCGATTGACCATGTCCGCCATCGGCTTTGAATAAGCGAGGATGACGCCGCCAGGCCATTGCACCTCTTCAATCGCCGCGCCTTTCCTGCCGTCGACAAAAATGTCGGAGCGAAAGCTGAGACGGTTCAGCGCCTCGCCCCAGGCCTGCTCGAACGCCTCGACCTCGTCTGCGGCGACCGCGACGAAAAGCGTCTTCTGCGCGTCGGCCGAAAGCGTCTCATCGATCAGGACGTCGATGTCCCGATGCAGCGCAGCGAAGTCAAACGGCATAATCAGCCGCGTCCGACGGCGCGATAGAGCAGGATCTTGTCCTCCACGCCGAGCGCCTGCGGCTCGAGATAGATCCTGATGCCGCGCTCCTTGCCCGTCCCAGGAAAGCGCCAGACCATGACGCCCTCCTCAAGCGGCTGCGGAAAGCCAGCGTCGATCAAGGGATCGGCTGGTATGATGAGCGAATAGTCTGAGATCTTGACGTCGCCGATGAGATCGACGTCGCGCAGGGTCCTGATCCCGATCATCACCGAGGCTGTCTTCGGCGGCGAGCCCGTTCGCGCCTCCATCAGCACCGTCTCGCCCCAGCGCCGAACGGCGGCCTTGAGGCGCCCGGCGATGAAGCGCGCAAGGCGCTTGGCGCGCGCATTGCCAAGCGCCGCGAGCGCCTCGACCTCGTTCGACAGCGCAGCGATCGGATCGGCGCCGACCGGCGCGGCGGTTCCGGTCATCAGACGACATGCCGGCGATAGCGCTCGATCATGGCGGCGACATCGGAGGAAATCCCCTTTTCCCAGGTCACTTTTTCCAGCGCGAAGGTCCATGCGCCGAGGCCGGGGATTGATTCCGACTGCAGCGAATCATAATCGCCGGAGCCTTCCTTCATGAGTTGCAGCCGCCGCTTGCAGAGCAGAATGCAGGCGTCCTCGATATCGAAGGGAAGGTTCCTCGCCTGTTCATGCGGCAACAGCCATCCCGCCTCATAGGCGATGGTCACCTTGCGCGCCGACCAGCTCGTCCGGTCGCCGGCGGCGAGCTTCCAGATGAAGCCGGAGGCGCGCTCGAACTCATAGACGAAATCCGGGTTCGGCTCATCATCGACGACCGCCTCGATGAGGACCCCGTCCTCCTCGACCGAGACGAGCGAGGCGATCGGCGCGCGCGCCGCAATAAGCGGGCCGCACTGATAGACATCCCGCCAGCTCTCAGACAGTGTCTCCCGGCCGAGCGTCAGAAGCGCCGCGCCGTCGCTGCGCTGATTGACATAGGCCGCGATCGCCGCCGACGCCGACTCGATGAGCTGCTCGAGCGCGGCCTGGCCCTCATCGCCCGTCAGCGGAATGTCCTGCTGCAGGCGCGCAAGCGTCGTCAGCCAGCGCTTCATCGCCGGCGTCGTGACGTTTAGGGTGCTCCGTGTCATTCTCCTGCTCCTCCGGTGGCGGGCCGCCCTGCTCGTCGCTGAGAGGGGAGTTCAAATCGACCTCGGGGATCTCCGGAGGAAACGGTCTCGCTACGCCGCGCCGTTTTGTCGGCTTCGCCACACCCCGCCTGATGAGTTTCGCCGCGAAGTCTGGACGGCACTCAATTATCTCGCCTGCCTCAATAGCAGGTCCGCTTCGAGTCCCTAATTTCTCGAAAATCCAGTCTTGCAGCACTTCCAATTTTTCGAGCTTCATGACCTGATCCTTACAAGAATAGGCGCGCCGCGCTAGGCGGCGCGCCAGCCTTTAGCTAGTCGACGGTCGGGTCCGCCGACGGGCTGTAGTAACGCTGGCCGTATAGGACGTAGAGCGCGTCTATCACCGTGTTCGCTGCATCGCCGAGGCCGAGGCGCACGCAGTCAAATCCGTTGGCGACATCGAGATCTTCGGCTGCCACCTCGATCGCGTAGAGGAGGTTTTTGGCGTTCGTTGTGTCAGTTGTGAAAGTATTCGACGTGACGGCGAATTCAGCGAGGAGGCCGGCCGCGCCGGTGTCGATATTGCGAAATGCTTTTGCGAAGGCGAGCGGCTTTTCGCTGCCCGCGCCAACCGTTTTTGCCTGGCTCAATGTGACGGCGCTGCCGGTGACCGTGCTCCCATTGTCAACCGAGATGAGAATGAGCAGACGATCATGCCCCTTCATCGACACATAATCGGGCGTCGATATCGAGGGCGTTCCGGGCGGAAAGGCTTGAACGATCTTTGCACTGTCGATCAGGCGGTGAATGACGGAGGTCATTGGCTTGTTCCTTCTGTTAAAGCGCCTAGCGCGCCGCCAGAACGGCGAAGGGCGACAGATAGGACACCCCGTCTGGCGCCAAAGCGGGCTTCGACCAGAGCGGCTGGCCGCCGAAGCGCATGGTGAAGCGGAAGCTTTCGAGCGACTTGTCGAATTCGAAGTGCATCGACCGCGCCTCCTTGATCCCGCCGGACTTGATCGGCGCCGCATATTGCGAGAAATCGAACAGCATAAGATCGCCGAGATCGCCGAGCTTCGAGGCCAGCTCATGACGCAACGTCGGGCGGCCGGACATCATGCTTTCGGACGAATTGCGCAGCCCGTCGAGCCCGATGACCTCGCCCGTGGCTTCGACCGTCAGCCCCCGCAGCTTGCGGATCGCCGTGCCGGAGTGAAGCCAGATCGCGCGGCTGAAATTTGGACCCGGAAGAGCCGCTTCCATGTCCCAGACATTCTCCGCAAAGATGGTGTCGGCGGCCTGACTGACCTCCGCCCCATGAAAAGCGTTCGCCGGCACTGTGACCTTCGCGCCGGACGTCATGATGCCGAGCGCCTCGCCGGCGCCGGTGCCCCAGACGACCTGACGGGAGGCCTTCCAGTTGAGCTGTTCGGTCGCCTTTTTGCGGAGATAGGCGTCGAGGAACAGGGCGTCCTCAAGCATTTCCTCGGTGACCTTCACGAGGGCGACGACTTTGTGCAGCTTGATGTCCTCGAAACCGAATTCCGGCTTCGATTCCGTCGCCGAACCGCCTTCCTTGACGGGGTTGGCCTGCACGCCCCGCGTGGTCTCCCACACCTGCGTCTCATCAACAGGGATCTGCACCGAGCGGCCGGTCGTAGGCGGCGTCCAGCAGCGCGACAGCAATGGATCTTGCTCGATCGCCGTCGCGTAGATGTCCTGCCGGACGTCGGGCGCCACCGCGAAGCCGCCGTCGGGACCAGACCGTCCGCTCGTCAAATCGCCCGTTGCATTCATGACGCGCTGCAAATTCGGCGTGATTGAGCCTGATTTCGCGAAATTCGCGACATCGATCGCATGTTGACCGAGCGGCGCGGACAGGTAGCCGAAGTCGCCGCGGCGGATGGGATCGCTGTTTCGGGGCCGCAGATATTCCGGCGCCGAGAGCGCGGGATCGTTTCTCTCGTCGGCGCCCGCCTGCGCCGCGGCGGGATGCGTAGCGCGGCCTTGGGCGGCGCTCGGATCGACGCGGCGGCCTTGCGACTGCCCGTTAACATAGGCCTCGCCAGCATTGATCGACTCATAAGCCTTAATCTGACGGTCGATCGACGCCTGTTCAGCGCTCAATTCCTCAATTTCCTCAAGTTCCTGATCGGTCAATTGCCGATTGCCTTGCGCTTTCGCACGGTCGGCGATCGCATTCTTTTTGTCCTGCGCGGCGACGTATAGCGCCCGCAACTCCTCGATGGGATCCATCGTGACGACTCCTTCTGTGATGGTGCGGCGAGGCGCTTCCGCGCCTGCGCGCGGCGCATTCGGCCGGTTTTGCCGCTGAAAACCGTCCGTCGGCGTGGTTTTTGCCGATCTGGGACCCTTGCCGAACAATTCGGGGGGCAAATTGAAGAATTTCGGGGCGTTGTATGCCGCGCGGGCGCCAACAAGTCCCTCCCGGTCAAAGCCAGCGCCAAGCGCCGAATAGGCGGCGTCGAATCGCGCTTCGGCGTCGGCGAGGTCCGTCGCAGCGCGATCTCCGATGCGATCCGCAAAGCCGAGATCGACCGCCTCCTCGGCAGTCATCCAATGCGTCTGATTGATGAGGTCATCGATCTCTTCGATGGGTTTCCCGGTTTTTTCCGCATAACGGCCCGCAATCGACCGCTGAATCTTGTTCAGCGCCTTCGCCTCTCGCAACAGATCGTCTTCATTCGCGACAAAGAAGGCAAGCCAGGGCTTGTGAATCATCATCATGGCGCCGGGCTCCATGACGACCTCGTCCCCGGCCATGGCGATGACGCTCGCGATCGACGCGGCGACGCCGTCGACATGCACGATGATCCGCGCGCCATGCGTTCTGAGGCTGTTATAGATTCCGATGCCATCAAAGACGTCGCCGCCGTAGGAATTCAACCTCAGGACGATTTCGTCGACATCGCCAAGCGCCGCCAGCTCCTCGGCGAATTGCTGGTGCGAGATGCCCCAAAATCCGCTCTTGTCAATCTCGTCATAGAGAGTGATCTCAACCGTTTTTTCGGCGAGATTCTTTATCTTGAAAATGCGCATCAATGGCCTCCATGCGCGTGACCGCGACCGTTCAGAACAAAATTTTCGGGGTTCGTGATGTCAGGTTCTGACAAAGGCGCGCCTGGCCCTGCAGGTTCGCGACCGATGTCACGAATGTCGACCATCTGGCCCTGCACAAGGTTTCGATCTCCGCCCTCGGCGCGCCCGAAACCCTCGAGACCACGCACTTCGTTGATCGTCAGAACGCCGTTCCGTTGCATGATCGCGTAGTAATTGGCGCGGCTGACGGCGTCGCCCCGCATCAGCGCATTAAGATTGATCGAGGTGGAAAGACCGGAGCGCGGCGGAAAGAACTTCGCGTCGCCTTCGAGTTCGAACCGCTTCACCCAGGGATGGATGGAATCCTGGACGACGCTGATCGCCTCCTGCTCGACATTCGCGCGGACGCCGGCGTCCTTCAGGTGATGGACTTTCGACGGCGGCACGCCGATCCATCGGCATATCGATTCGACCGCGGCGGCGCCCGATTCGATAAATTGCGACTCGTCCGGCTGCACCGAAAATTTCGTGAATTCGGCGGGGACATCGAGAATGATCGGCTCACTTGAATTTTCGAGGCCCGCATAGCGCTTTTTGAACGTTTCCTTGAAGAGCTGGTAGCCGGCGGGCTCCAGAGTCTCCTTCAGCGACAGAAGCCCGCTCGGATGCAGGCCCTTGTCGAAATAGTTCGCGCCGAATTTTTGGATCGCCTGCTGCCAGCCGATCGTCTGCGCCGCGTATTGAATAACACCGAGCCCGACGACGCCGTCGCCAAAACCCGTTATATGCAACACATCGCGGACGCCGAGCACGACCTCGCCGCTGCTCGGTTGGCGGACTATATAGAGCAGTGTTCCATCCGTAGAGAATTCGAACCGCACCCAATCCGGATGGATCGGATGCAAGCCGATCACGGCGCCAGCGAGATTGCGCTCAATTTCGGCGATGCCGTTGCCGTGATGCAAAGCCCAGATGATTTCCGTCTCGCGGAACTTCATCGAGTGCATGTTCCGGTTCGGACGAAGATGCAGCACCGGATCGGTAACGTGCCTATCGAAAACCTCGCTGCCGCCGTCGCGTTTCACCCGCGTGACTCGCCAGGGCAGCTTGCCGACGGTTTCCGCGAGATAGCGCGTCGCCGCCCAGACGGTGTCCGACTTCAGCGCCGTGTTCTCGTCGATCCAGACGCCCGCATCGGTCCTTGGGAAATAGGCGATGCGATAGATGCGCGGCTGTGGGCCTTCACCGAACTTTACGAGGTCTTTTTTCGCCGGAGCGCGCGGGCCGAACAAAGCGCCCCAAGCGCGTGCAAGCGGATTCATAAGAGCGCTTTCCGTTCCTCCGACGACATATTCGCCATTTGATCCCAAACGCTTTTCGGCTTGGCTTCTTCCCGGCGCGTCCCGATCTGCAAGCCGATTCCCATCACCAATGCGATGATCCCGTCGACATGTTTTTTCTTTTTCTCGTTCGACTCGCGCGACGGCTTGATGTTGCCGGCCTCGTTCGGACCCATGATCGAGACGACCTTCGCATGCTCCCGAAGAAGGGGCTGACCGCCATGGTGAAAGCCGTTCGACAGGACGAGCCGCTCGAGTTCTTTCGACGGCGCCGACATCGACGCAAATCCCTGCCCGAAAAGCGTGACCGGAACGCCCTCTTCCTGCAGCTTCACCGTCGTTTCGGTCGCGTTGAAGCGGTCAATCGCAAGCCCGCCCTCGTCATCCTCGCGATCGAGCTTGCCGTGAAAGGCGATCTTGTAGCGCTCAGCGTCGCGATAGATCTCCTCGCGTATGAAGGCGTAGTCCGAGACATTGCCCGGCATGGTGCGAAGGACGCCCTCCTTGACCCATCGCTCGTAAGGGAGTTGGTCGCGCTGGGCGTGCTGCTTGACGAGGCCTTCGGGCTTCCAGAAACGCGCAAGGCAGGCCGGAACGGCGAGCCCCTCCTGGATCGGGAACCACCACACGAGCGCGTTCAGGTCGCAGGTCGAGGCGAGATCGAGGCCGCCGAAGCAGGTGAGCCCCTTGAGGCGCTCCTCGAGCGCGCGCCAATCGAGCGGGCCCTTGCAGTGATCCCAGCCGAAGGGCTGGCCGTCATCGTCGACGGAATCGATCGGCAGCCAGCGCACGGCTTGCTCCGTCCACAGATTGAGCTTGTAGTTCTTGAAGTTGTTTTCAAGCCGCGGGATCTGCAGCGCGCGCCGCGCCTCAGCGCGCATGTCCTCGAGCTTGATCGAAACGCCGAGATTAGGGTTTGCTTTTCGCCAGGTCTCCTCGGCCTGCCAGTCATCGTCGGGATCGGCGGCGTAGATGACGATCAGCGTCTCATCGTCATCGATCCGGCCGTCGATGATAGCGAGGCACTCATTGTAGATCTCTTCGCCGTAGGTGCCCTTCTTGCCGGCGGTCGAGATCAGAAATTCGAGCGGCTGCGCGCGCGCAGCCGTGTTGTCATGCATGTACTGGTAGAGCTCGCCATTCCGCCATTCATGGATTTCGTCGCCGATCAGGCCGGAGACGTTGAGCCCGTGTTTGCCGACGGCCTTGCCCGTAAGCGGAATGAAGGACGCGTTGAGCGCCGGGCAGTAGATCGAATTCTTTAGGAGCCTCAGATGGTCGAACAGGGTCGGCGACTTCTCGACCATGGCCCCGGCGCGAACGAAGACGATGCGCGCCTGGTCGCCGTGACTCGCGATCGAATAGACCTCGCCGCCGAGCTCAGCATCGCCGATCTCGATGAGGAGCGCGACGCCGCCGGCGAGCTCGGTCTTGCCGTTCTTTTTTGCGATCCATACATAGCAGCGTCGATAGCGCCGCGTGCCGTCGGCCCGCTTCCATCCGAACATCGGGCCGATGATGTCATCGGCTTCCCAGGGCTCTAGTTGGAACGGCTCGCCGGCGCGCGGGCCTGAGGTGAAGACGAGATTTTCCGGAAAAAACCGGCAGGCTTTCGCGGCGGTCGTCTCGTCAAACCAATAAGAGCCGTCTTCCCAACACCCGCGCTCTTCCGACCAGACCGCGCGGCCCGTCCTGCGCGGCTCGTTTGTCTTGACCATGCCTCACTGCAGAAATCCAATGGGCGAGGCGGGCGCCGGCGGGCCGCCGGGCGGCGTCGCCGGCTCATGCTTCTCGGCCGCCTCGCCGAAGAGATCGCCCGCTCCGGCGGGAAGCGCGGCGCGCGCCGCGTAAAGGCGGTGGCGCTCGGCAGGATTGATGCCGAACAACGCCGCGGCGGTGACGAGCAGCCGGTCCAGCCGGTCGCCGATGT
>JBFXBB010000017.1:0-17750 GCA_050183685.1 Amphiplicatus sp. | reverse complement strand
CGTGCCGACGAATTTCACGGGTCTTCCTCATGACTGAAAGGGAGACGCGCGGGCCTCCGCCGGGGCGGACTATAGGCAGCGCGCTGCATTGCGGCAATGGCGTAGCGCAGAACTCGCGCGGCTTGAAAAGCGGGGGCAAAAATCAACGGGGGATTCTGTGTGCGCGGAAATCCGCGATTATCGCCTGCGCGGCGTTGTGGCCGGGCGCGCCGGTGACGCCGCCGCCCGGATGGGCGCCGGCGCCGCACAGATAAAGGCCCTCGACGGGCATCCGATAGTCCGCATGCCGCGCAAGCGGGCGCGCCCAGAACATCTGGTCGAGCGACAGGCGGCCATGCATGATGTCGCCGCCGACAAGGCCGAATTTCCGTTCGAGGTCGAGCGGAGAGTGAATCTCCGCAGCGATAATGCTCGCGCGGAAATTCGGCGCATATTTCGTCACCGTTTCGATGATCGTCTCCGCCGCGGCCTCGCGAACGTCGTCCCAACTGCGTCCATCCGGCAAAGTCGGCGCGAATTGCTGGCAGAAGAGGCTCGCGACATGTTTTCCCGCCGGCGCGAGCGAGGAGTCGACGGTCGAGGGGAGGAGAATCTCGATGATCGGATTTTTCGACCATCCGGCAAGGCGCGCATCGAGGAAAGCGCGGTCAAGATACCCGACCGAAGGTCCGATGATGACGCCGGAACGGTGATGCTCCCGCGCTTCCTTGCCCGGCAGCGCCGAGAAATCCGGAAGCGCGTCGAGTGCGACATTCATGCGAAAGACGCCGGAGGCGCAGGCGTAGTTTTCCATCCGTTTGCGGATATCGGCGTCGAGCGCCTCGGCGCCGACGAGCTTTGTGAGAAGCAGCTTCGGATTGACATTCGCGGCGAGCGCGCGGGCGCGGACGATCTCGCCATTATCGAGTCTTGCCCCGATGGCGCGCCCGTTCTCGACCACGATCTTAGCGACCGGCGCCTCCGTCGTGATCACGACGCCCCGCGCTTCGGCGACCTTGCGCATCGCGGCGGTGATCGCGCCCATGCCGCCCATCGCATGGCCCCAGCAGCCCTTCTTGCCGTTCACTTCGCCGAAGGCGTGATGCAGGAGGACATAGGCCGTGCCCGGCGTGTAAGGCGAGGCATAGGCGCCGACGACGCCGTCGAAGGCGAAGGCGCCGACGATCGCCGGATGCTCGAAATAGGCTTGCAGGAATTCGGCGGCCGATTTGGTGAAAAGATCGAGGATCAAGGCCTGCTCGCGTCCTTTGAGGCGTCCAAGCCGCGCGCCGGTCTTGATCGCCCGCCAAAGATCGCGGACGCCGCCTCCGAGATTGGGCGGACTTTCGAGGACGAGGCCGCGCAAGACATCCGCCGCCCCGCCAATCGCATCATAATAGCCAGGAAGCGCCGCAGCGTCCCTTTTCGACAGACGCGCAAACTCGTCCTTGTTCCGCGCTTCGTCGAAAGCGAGCTTCAAATACTCGCCTTCCTTGTTTCCGAGCGGCCAGAAATTCGCGATGTCGCGCTCGACGATTTTAAGGCCGTTCGCATAAAGATCGAGATCGGCGATGATTTTCGGATTGAGGAGGCTCACCGTGTAGCTTGCGGTCGAGTTTCGAAAGCCCGGATGGAACTCCTCCGTCACCGCGGCGCCGCCGACAATCGCGCGCCGTTCGAACATGCGCACATTGAGCCCGGCCGCCGCGAGATACGCCGCGCAGACAAGTCCGTTATGGCCGGCGCCGATGATGAGGACGTCGGGATCGGTCATAAGTCAGCCGGCAAGGCCGATTTCCTTCAATCGCTGTCTTAAAAATGCGTCCGCCGTGACGGCCTCGTATTTTGCGCCCGCGCCGCGGCAGCTTTCGATGCAGGAAAGGACGGCGCCGGGACGCGGATGCATGAAGAAGGGCATCGAATAGCGCGAGACATTCGCCGTTTCCGGGGGATTGACGACGCGATGGGTCGTCGCGGGAATGACGTCATTGGTCGCGCGCGCCAGCATGTCGCCGGCGTCGACGATGAGATTGTCCGGCTCCGTATCGACCGGCAGCCATTTCCCGTCGCGGTCGAGAAGCTCCAATCCCGCGCCATTGGCGGCGACGAGGATCGTGATGAGATTGATGTCTTCATGCGGCGCGGCGCGCAAGGCGCCCGCCGCCGCGTCCGGCGAGACGGGGGGATAGTGAAGAAGGCGCAGGATCGAATTGCCGTCGCCCGCCATGTCGCGGAAATAATCCCGAGACAGGCCGAGCGAGGGCGCGAGCGCTTCGAGCATCGCCATGCCGGCCCTCTCAAGGGCGTCGTAAAGCGTCAGAAAAACGTCGCGGAATCTCTCCGGCCGCTCCGGCCAGATATTCGGCGGATAGACGCGCGCCAGCGGCGAGGCCGCCTCAAATTCGCGCCCGACATGCCAGAATTCCTTGAGGTCGGGAATGGTCGAATCCTTGGCGTGTTCGGCGCCGAAGGGCGTGTAGCCGCGCTGGCCGTCCGGCCCCCTATAGCGGCGCTTTTCGCTTTCGGGCAGCGCGAAGAACTCGGCCGCCAGGCGATAAGCGCGCTGGAGGAGGGCGGGGCTCGCCGCATGATCTTTGAGAATGATAAAGCCGAAATGCTCAAAGCCTTCCCGCAAGGCGTCGATGAAGGCGGCCCGCGCGGCCGCGCTTCCGTCCGTATAGGATTTCAGGCTCAGCTCGGGCACGCGGTCGAATTTTCTCGGCATGGCGCTCGCTCGAAGGCAAGGAAGTCTTGATTTAGAGTCTTTCCCGTCCGGGCGAAAGGCGGCGACTCATGGCAAAGAGCTTGCCCCCCGTCTGGACGTTCGCTCTTATTGCGACGCGATTGAAGGAGCGCCTCTTGCCGTCATTCATTCCACCCGAATTCGGCGCGCCGCTGCCGGCGGCGCATCCTTCCGAGGAGATGATCGCGGCGCTGCGCCTGCGTCGCTCGACATCGGCGGATCTGATGACGGCGCCGGGACCGGATGCGGCCGCGCTCGGCTCGATCCTCGCGATCGCGGCGCGCGTTCCCGACCATCGCCGCGTCTGTCCCTTCCGGTTTCTGGTTTTCGAGGGCGAGGGCAGGGCGGCGGCCGGGGACATCATCGCCCGCATCTTCGCCGCCGAGGACCATTTCGCCGGCGAATCGCGGATCGAGGCCGAGCGGCGGCGATTCTTGCGCGCGCCTGTCGTCGTCGGCGTCGTCTCGGCGGTCGACCGGACCCACAAAACGCCGGAATGGGAGCAGATTCTCACCGCCGGCGCGGTTTGTCAAAACCTCCTACTTGCGGCGAGCGCGCATGGCTTCGCTGCGCAATGGGTCACGGAATGGCTTGCCTATGACCGCGATCTGCTCGATGGCTTCGGCCTGAAGCCCGATGAGAAGATCGCGGGCTTTGTCTATCTCGGAACCGCGAGGGAGCCGCCCCGCGAGCGCCAGCGCCCCGATCTTGCCGCGCTGGTCTCCTATTTCGGCGCGCGCCCCGAGCAAATGTGAAGAAGGCGGCCGGCGACCGCGACCGCCAGGCGGTGTATGATCGGGCTTTGCAAGGAAGAGGGGAGCGGCTAAAAATGCCAGGCGATGACCGCTATTCGACAGTCGCGATCGCGCTCCACTGGACGATTGCGATCTTGCTCATCGGCCAGCTCGCCGGCGGGCTTTACATGGTCGACCTGCCGAAGGAGGAGGCGCCGCTCAAAGTCCAGCTCTTCCAGCTCCACAAATCTTTCGGCGTTTTGATCCTGCTGTTGACGATGCTCCGCCTCATCTGGCGGCTGACGCACAAGCCGCCCGCGCTGCCCGAGGCGATGGCGGGTTGGGAGAAATTCGCCGCGCGCGCGACCCATATCGGGTTCTATATCCTTCTCATCGCCATTCCCTTGCTCGGCTGGGCCTATGTCTCGGCGGCGCCGCTGCGCGTGCCGACAGTGCTGTTTGGCGTCATCCCGTTCCCGCATATGCCTTTCTTCGAGGGTCTCGCCGACCGGAAGGAAGTCGCAGAGATTTTCGAGGAATCGCATGAGATCGCAGCCAAGCTCGTGATCCTCCTCCTCCTTCTCCATGTCGCCGCGGCGCTGAAGCATCAATTCGTCAATCGCGACGACGTGCTCGCCCGGATGCTGCCTTTCATCCGCAAGCGGCGCTGACGCCATGCCGCGCCTTATCGTCCTTTTTGTCTTCTTGCTTGCCGCCGCGGCGTGCGGCGAGGAGGTCTCGAAGGCCGCAGAGACTTCCGCCGCCGCGCCGGCGCCCGCCGCCTGGACCGTCGACAAGGAAGAAAGCCGGCTCGGCTTCAGCGGCGTGCAGACGGGCAAGCCGTTCGAGGGCGCGTTCGAACGGTGGAGCGCGGCCATCGCCTTCGATCCGGACGCGCTGTCCTCGACCTCGATCGAGGTGACGGTCGACATGGCGTCGGCGAAGACCGGGGACCGCCAGCGCGACCTGGCGCTGCGCGACGCGGATTGGTTCAAGGTCAAGGCGTTCCCGACGGCGCGTTTCGTCTCGACCGATGTCGAGAAGACCGGAGAAGGCCGGTATGTCGCGCATGGCGCGTTGACGATCCGTGACGCGACGCGGCCGCTCGATCTGCCTTTCAGCCTCGCCATCGAGGGCGGCGAGGCGAAGGCGACGGGCGACGCAAAGCTGCTTCGCACCGATTTCGGCGTCGGCCAAGGCGAGTTCGCGACCGGGCAATGGATTGCGCTTGAAGCGGGCGTCAGTTTCACGATCGTCGCGCGGCGTTAGGACGGCGCACGGCTATAGTCCGACGATAAGAGGGCCTCATCCTGAGGCGCGGGAGAAGCCCGCATCACGAAGGATGGGTCGCGGGAAACGTGGACGAAATTCATCGCCCGCAGCGCTGACGATCTCACGTCAACATACGCTGATTGCCGCGCGCGAAATAGAATCAGCCGGACCGATTGACGGTCACTTACGCCGCCCTTCCGGCGCGCGCGCGCTGGCGCTCGACGTCCTCGTCGAAGAGTTCGGCGAGCTTGTCGATCATCGCGCCGCCGAGCTGCTCGACATCGACGATCGTCAGCGCCCGACGATAATAGCGCGTCACGTCATGGCCGATGCCGATGGCGAGAAGCTCCGCCGGCGAGCGCGCCTCGATCCAGGAAATCACGTCGCGCAGATGCCGTTCAAGATAGGCCCCGCCATTCGCCGACGAGGTCGTATCGTCGACCGGCGCGCCGTCCGAGATCACCATCAGAATGCGGCGCGCCTCCGGGCGGCCCATTAAACGCTCATGCGCCCAGAGGAGCGCCTCGCCGTCGATATTCTCCTTCAGAAGGCCTTCCTTCATCATCAGGCCGAGCGAGGCGCGGGCGCGCCGCCAGGGCGCGTCGGCGCTTTTGTAGATCACATGACGGAGATCGTTGAGGCGCCCCGGATTCGGCGGACGTCCGTCGGCGACCCACTTCTCGCGCGCGCGGCCGCCTTTCCAGGCGCGGGTCGTAAAGCCCAAAATCTCCACCTTGACGCCGCAGCGCTCCAGCGTTCTTGCAAGGATGTCGGCGCAAATCGCGGCGATGGCGATCGGCCGGCCGCGCATCGAGCCCGAATTGTCGATCAGGAGCGTGACGACCGTATCGCGGAATTCCTGTTCGCGCTCTTGCTTGAAGGAGAGCGGCTGCATCGGGTCGACGACGACGCGGGCGAGCCGCGCCGCGTCGAGCACGCCTTCGTCGAGATCGAAGTCCCAGCTCCGGTTCTGCTGCGCGAGCAATTTGCGTTGCAGCTTGTTCGCCAGCCGCGCGACGATCATATGGAGATTATCGAGCTGCCGGTCGAGCATCCGGCGGAGCCGCGCCAGTTCCTCGGGGTCGCAAAGCTCGGCGGCGTCGGCGACTTCGTCGAACTCTTTCGTATAGACCCTGTAGGCCGCGCCCGAGTCGCCCGCGAAACGCGCGCGCAGCGACGACATTTTGGCGTTCTCGGCGCCGCCCTCGTCGTCGCTCTCAGATTGATGCGTTTCTTCCTTGGCGCCGTCCTCGCCGGCTTCATCGCCGCTTTCGGGCAAACCCTCCTCCGGCGCCTCGGCGCCGCCCTCGTCGTCGTCGGTCTCACTCTTATTCTCTTCCGGCTCGTCCTCGCCTTCGGCGCGCTCTTCGCCTTGCTCGTCGCCCTCGTCGTCGTCATCGAGATCGAGATCGCGCAGCACCGCGCGCGCAAGCGCGGCGAAGGCCGCCTGGTCGTTCAGATCCGCGGCCTCAGCGAGAGCGTCGAGCGAGGCGCCCGCGCGGCGCTCGATTTCGGCGCGCCAGGCGTCGAGAAGACCGCGCGCCGAGGCGGGCGAGGCGCGCCCCGTCAGGCGCTCGCGCAGGAGAAGCGCCGTGATGTCGGCGATCGGCGCGGTTTGATCCGTATCCGGCGCATCGAGCCGCCGGTCCGCCATCGCCTTGTCGAGCGCGGCCGCGAGATTGTCGCCGACGCCCCGGAGCGCGCGCGCGCCGATCGCCTCGCAGCGCGTATTTTCGAGCGCGGCGAAGGCGGCGCGCGCTTCGGCGCCTTTCGGGGCGAGGCGCGCATGCGAGGCCTCGTCGTGGTGGGCGAGGCGCAAAGCCGCCGCATCCGCCTCGCCGCGCGCGACCGCGGCGGCGTCCGCATCGATGACGCGGGCGGGCAGCGGAATGCGCGCGCGTTTGCCGTTGACGCTCGCATGCTCGCCGCCAAAAGCGACGTCGACGCCGTTCCGCGCCGAAAGCGCGCGCGTCGTTTGAAGCAGGGCGCGTTTGAAGTCCTCGCGCAGTTTTTCTTTCGGAGTCATGGCGAGTAGCGAGTAGCGAGTAGCGAGTAGCGAGTAGAGGGTAGGAAGTTGGGGAGGGAAGCGCAATCCAGGCCCGCTCGCCATTCGCTATTTGCTGCTCGCCATTCGCTCCCCAGCACAGACGCGCGCGAGCGCGGCCTGCTCACGGGCCGCCGCTGTCGCCTCGGCCTTCAGGATCGCGACGAGCCCGACAATCTCCGCGCCGCGATCCTTGCGCAGGACCGTTTCCTCGATCGTCACGACGGCGAGCGAAGCCTGCGCGGCGAGACGCCGCAGATAGTCCTCGCTATGGGCGAACCGCAGGCTCTCGCGCAGGGTCCAGTCCTCCGCGCCGGCCTTTTCGACCGAAAAAGCGGCAAGCCCCCCCGGCGTCAGTTTCGCTCCCATCGCGGCGATGATCCGTGCGAGGTCGCCGATATAAGGAAAGACATCCGCAGCGAGAATAAGATCGAATGGCGCGCCAGGGCCGAGAAGATGGGCGAGTATATCGTCCTGGCGGAGCGAATCGTAAACGCCCTTTCCGCGCGCGACGGCGATCATGCCTTCGGCGAGATCGACCCCTTCGAGATAGCCGATGTCGAGGCGCAGCGCCTCGCCGGCGAGCCCCGGCCCGCAGCCGAGATCGAGCGCGCGCGCGAAGCGATGCGGCGCGCCCGCCGGCGCGGCGGCGCGGACCTTGGCCGCGATGGTCGTCGGCGCGGTGTAGTGAAGTCGTTCAACGAGCGCGTTTTCGAAATCGGGCGCATAGGCGTCGAAAAGCGCGGCGACATAGGCGGCGGGCGCGGCGTCGACCGTCACGGCCGCATCGAGCCGGGCAAGATCGAGGCTCGCGCCGAGCCTGTCCTCTGGGTCGAGCCGCAGGCAATCACGGAAGGCGGCGACGGCGCCGGCGCGGTCAAAACAGCAAAGCCGCGCCCGCCCGAGCGCGTGGAAAGCCGGCGCCCAGGCTGGCGCGCGCTCGATCGCCTGGGCGAAAAGCTCGGCGGCGGCGGCGTGGTCGCCCGCTTGGGCGAGCGCCTGGCCATAGGAATAACGGCGATCGGCGATGAGATCGCCGGAGGAGGATTGAACGCGCATAGGGATGAAATACGCCCGACCGAAGACGGCGGCGGGGGAATTGGGGCCGCCCGCTGAAAAAATCAAGGTGGTTTTTTTGGGGCGCCGCTTCGCTGGCCAGGCCGGCTCTAACTCGTCTCGGCGAGGAAAGAGAGCTGCGTGATCATGGCGCTCCTGCCCTCCTCGTCGCGATCGACGAGACGGGTCGGATAGTCGCCGGTGAAGCAATGATCGGTGAAAGCCGGCGCCGCATGATCGCGGCGGCCCTTGCCGAGCGCTTCATAGAGGCCGTCGAGGGACAGGAAGGCGAGGCTGTCGACGCCGATCTCGCGCCGCATGTCTTCGAGCGAGCGCGAGCTTGCATAGAGCTCGGCGCTCGACGGCGTGTTGATGCCGTAAAAGTCCGGATAGAGAATGGGCGGGCAGGCGACGCGCATATGGACTTCCTTCGCGCCGGCGTTTCGGAGCATTTGCGTGATCTGGCGCGACGTCGTTCCGCGCACGACGGAATCGTCGATGAGAACGACGCGCTTGCCGGTGACGAGGGGCTTGTTCGGTGCGTGCTTGCGCCTGACGCCGGCCTCGCGGATTTTCTGCTGCGGCTCGATGAAGGTGCGGCCGATGAAGTGGCTTCTGATGAGCGCCATCTCGTAGGGAATATTGGCCGCCTGCGCATAGCCGATAGAGGCGGGCACGCCCGAATCCGGTATCGGCGAGACGAAATCGACGTCGCACGGCGCCTCTTTCGCCAGCACCTCGCCGAGGCGTTTCCTGAGCTGGTATATGCTCTTGCCGTCGACGATCGAGCTCGGCTTTGCAAAATAGATGAGTTCGAAAATGCAGAGCCGGGGTCTTGCCGGCGCCGGGAAGATCCGCCGGCTCTCGACCTTGCCGTCCGCGGTGCAGATGACGAGTTCGCCCGGCTCGATGTCGCGCACATAGCTCGCGCCGATGAGATCGAGCGCGCAGGTTTCCGAGGCGAGGATCGGCGCCGCGCCGAGCCGCCCGAGGACGAGCGGGCGAATGCCGACAGGATCGCGCACCCCGATCAGCGCATTATGCGTCAGCACCGTCAGCGCATAGGCGCCCTCGACGAGCCGCACCGCGTCGATAAGCTTTTCGACGATGGTCGGCTGGCGGGCGCGGGCGGTCAGTTGGAGAAACAATTCCGAATCCGACGTCGACTGAAAGATGCAGCCCTCGCGGATGAGGTCCGAGCGGAGCTTTAAGGAGTTGGTCAGATTGCCGTTATGCGCGACGGCAAAGCCGGTCTTGTCGAGATCGGCGTAAAGCGGCTGCACATTGCGCAGAACCGTGTCGCCTTGCGTCGAATAGCGCGTATGGCCGATCGCCGCCGCGCCCTTGAGGCGGCCGAGGGTTTCGGCGTCGGAAAAATGATCGGCGACGAGGCCGAGATGGCGCTCGCTATGGAACACTTTCGTGTCGAGCTCGCAGCTCGTGATGCCGGCGGCTTCCTGGCCGCGATGCTGCAAAGCGTGGAGGCCGAGCGCCGTGAGCGCCGCCGCGTCAGGCGTGCCGATGACGCCGAAGACGCCGCATTCCTCCTTGAGCGCGGACCCAAGCGCCTCGTCGAAGGCGCGCGTCTCACGATAGCTCGCGCCGGCTGATTCGAGATAGGCGGCGGCGCGCCGCATGAACTCAGACTCTTGCGTCAATCGGAATCGCCTTCTTTTAAAATCTCCGCAATCGGATCATCGCCCGGCTCTGCGCTCGCCTCGTCCGCGCTCCCCTTATCGGCGCTTGTCGTTACGGTCGTCACGATTTCGGCGAGCGCCGAGCGGTCGGCGCGGCCATAGCCTTCGACGGCGGCGTTTTCCGCGGGCGTCGCCTTCGGCGCGGCGGGAGCGAGCTTTGTTCCCGCCGGCGCAAATCCTTCGAAGAAATCCGCCATCGCCTTCGCCACAGGCAGCGTCATCGCCTTATTGACCGATTCCGGCCGGCGGTCTTCGTCGAGATAATAGGCGTAAGCGAGAAATCCAAGGCCGACGAGCGCCAGGCCGCGGACAAGCCCGAAAACGCCGCCGGCGATGCGGTCTGCGCGCCGGGCGCGCTTCGACAGGACAAGACGCGAAAGCGCGACATGGAGGAGGATATAGAGAAAGACAAAGGCGGCCGCGCCGACCGCGCCGCCGATCGCCAGCGTCGCCAGGAAGGAGTCTCCGGCCTTGAAGAGGCCCTGTAGCGGCTTGATCAGAAGAAAGGCGGCGAGGGCGGCGGCGGCGAGGACGCCGAGCGTCCCGATCTCGCGGATCGCCCCGCGGATGACAGCGAACAGAATTGAGAGGGCGAGGACCATGATGACGAGGAGATCGAAGGAAGTCATGCGCGCCCTTTCGCGGCCGCTCCGCGACGCCAAAGCCGACTCGAACTTTCCCCCAATGAAGCTTTCCTATCCTTGAATGCAGCCGCGCTCAACCGCCGCCTTTGCGGGCCCAGACGATGAGGTCGGCGAGGCTCGCCGCGGTCTCGACCGATAAATCTTCAGCCCCGGCGCCGGCGGGGGCGAGCGCGCCGGAAAAGCCGAGTTTCTGCGCCTCCTTGAGCCGCGCCTCGGTCTGATTGACTGGCCGGATCGCGCCGGACAGGGCGACTTCGCCGAAGACGACCCAATCCTTCGGCAGGGGCGAATCGAACAGGGAAGAGCAAAGCGCCGCCGCCGCCGCGAGATCGGCCGCAGGCTCCGAAATCCTGAGGCCGCCGGCGACATTGAGGAAGACGTCGTGGCGGCCGAAATCGAGGCCGCAGCGGGCGTCGAGCACAGCGAGAAGCATGGAGAGCCGGGCCGAATCCCAACCGACGACGGCGCGTCTTGGAGCGGCAAGCGAGGATGGCGCCACAAGCGACTGAATTTCAACAAGAACAGGGCGAGTTCCTTCAACTCCGGCGAAAACAGCCGCGCCGGAGACCGGCGCGCCCGTCTCGGTGAGGAAAAGCTCTGACGGGTTTGCGACTTCGCGCAGCCCCGCGCCCGTCATTTCGAAGACGCCGATCTCATGCGCCGCGCCGAAGCGGTTCTTCACGGCGCGCAGGAGGCGGAAGGCGCGGCCCTGCTCGCTTTCGAAATAGAGGACCGCGTCGACCATATGCTCGACGACGCGGGGGCCTGCGATCTGCCCGTCCTTCGTGACATGGCCGACGAGGAGGACGACCGAGCCCGAGGATTTTGCAAGGCGGATGAGCTCCTGGCTTGAGGCGCGGACCTGCGTCACCGTCCCGGGCGCGGCGGGAAGCGCGTCCGACCAAAGCGTCTGGATCGAATCGATGATGACGATGTCCGGCTTTTCAGCTTTCAGGGTCGCGAGAATGTCGCGCAGCGCCGTCGCCGCCGCGAGATTGACGGGCGCGTCGGAGAGGCCGAGCCGCTGCGCGCGGAGGCGGATCTGCGCCGTCGCCTCTTCGCCGGAAATATAGGCGACGGACTGCCCGGCGCGCGCAAGGCCCGCCGCGATTTGTAGGAGCAGCGTCGACTTGCCGACCCCGGGGTCGCCGCCGATGAGGAGCGCCGAGCCCGGCACGAGCCCGCCGCCGCAAGCGCGGTCGAACTCGGCATTGCCAGTCAGGAATCGCGGCTCGAATTCGCCGCCGCCCTCAAGGCTCGTAAAATCGAGCGCCTTGCCCTTGCCGCCGGCTTTGGTCCCGAGCGAACCCGGCGGGCCCGCCTCCCTCGCTTCGAGGACGATCGTGTTCCACGCGCCGCAGGCCTCGCAGCGCCCGGCCCATTTCGCATAGGCCGCGCCGCAGGACTGACAGATATAGGTTTCCGCGCGGGGCAGGGGACGCTCCGATTGAGTGCGTTCATTGTCACGCGCTTCGGCGCGGGGCGGCAAGGCGTTCCGGCGCTTGTCCCCATCCTTCGAAGGATGGGGCTTTGCCTAGTTGCAACAGTACGGGGCCTCGTCCTGAGGAGCGCCGAAGGCGTCGTGAAGGATGGGCCGCAAAGGAAAGCCTACCCCGCCTTCTTCCACACGCTGCCGCGACGGAGCGCGTCGGCGACGCGGCCCGAGCGCTTGCCGGCAGTCGGATGCGCCTTCCAGAAAGCCTCGTCGAAGGCCGTCGCCGGCGCGCGGTAGATGACGCCCATCGCCATCGGAAACCCCGCGCGCGGCATCGTCAAAAGCATTTGCGCGAGCGTCGGATTGGTCTCGTCATGGATCAGAATATTCGCTTCCGGAACGCCGCCTTCTCCGACATCGGCGACGTCGAGGCGGAAGCTCCGCGGGTTGAAGCGCAGGCCCTTCTTTCCCTTGGCGAAGAGGAGGGGCTTTCCGTGCTCGACATGGATCTGATGCTCGTCGGCGGCTTTCTTCTCGGTGAACCCGGAAAAAACGTCGGCGTTGTAGACGATGCAGTTCTGGAAGATCTCGACGAAGGCCGCGCCCTTGAAGGCGTGCGCGGCTTTCAGGGTCTCGCTCAAATTCTTGATATCGGTGTCGACGCCGCGCGCGATGAAACGCGCGCCCGCGCCGAGCGCGAAGGCGCAAGGGTTCACCGGCGCGTCGATCGAGCCCTTGGGCGAGGAAGGCGAGCGCGTGCCGATGCGCGAAGTCGGCGAATATTGCCCCTTGGTGAGGCCGTAAATCTCATTGTTGAAGAGCAGCACCTGCAAATTCACGTTCCGGCGGAGGACATGAAGCAAGTGGTTTCCGCCGATCGAAAGCCCGTCGCCGTCGCCGGTGACGACCCAGACGTCGAGCGCGGGATTTGCAAGCTTCAGCCCCGTCGCGAAGGCGGGCGCGCGGCCGTGGATCGTGTGGAAGCCATAAGTGTTCATGTAATAGGGAAAGCGCGAGGAGCAGCCGATGCCGGAGACGAAAACGGTCTCATCCGGATCGGCGCCGAGATCGGCCATCGTTTTCTGCACGCATTTCAAGATCGCGTAGTCGCCGCAGCCGGGGCACCAGCGCGTTTCCTGATCGGTCGCGAAATCTTTGGCGGTCAAGGGAGCGGTCATACAAAATTCCTACGCTGGATTCCTACGCTGGCGAATCCTGATCGCATTCGCTCTTGGTCAACTTGCAGGTCGGGCTCACTTTGCCGTTGTTGCAGATAATTGTTCCGTCGGGCTGAGCGTAATTAAACCCGTCATAGCCTGTGCAACAGCCCCGAAGCATGTCTTTCACGTTCGCTTGACAGGTCGCGCTCCCACGGCCGCTTTTGCATAGCAGCGTGCCGTCACGCTGAAGGTTTTCTATCCCGCCCGAGCGGCTGCAACAGCCCTGAAAGGTTTGCTCCCTGCAAAGCTCCTGGGACATTGAAGAAGCGACGTCGAGGACGGACGCATTGCCTTTGGAAGCGAGCAAAGCGGAAACATCAAGCGTCGGTTCTGCGCTTTGCGCCGTTGTCGGCGTCAACCCGGCCGCGCTGACACACATGACAAACGCTGCCAAGATGGTTTGAAACTGCATGCCCTTTTTCCCTTCGCCTACTCCGCCGCCTGCGCCGCGGCCGCGGGATAATGCGCGCGGATCGCCTCGACGATCTCGGCGATCTTGAAGGGCTGGCCGGAGACCTTCGGAAGCGAAACAATCTCGATCTCAAGCTTGTCGCGCAAGAGCGTCGCGCATTGGCCCATATTCATTTCGGGCAGAAGAATGCGTTCATAGCCCTTCAAAAGTTCGCCGAGATTGTCCGGGAACGGATTGAGCCAGCGCAGGTGAATCTGTGCGACGTCGAGCCCCTTGGCGCGCGCCTGGTCGACGGCGCGCCAGATGACGCCGTGGGTCGAACCCCAGCCGACGACGGCGAGCGGGCCGCGTTCCGGACCCTGCTCGACCTCCTGCGGCTCGATGAAGCGCGCAACGCGCGCGACCTTCGCGGCGCGAAGCTTGGTCATCGCCTGATGGTTCTCGGCCTCATAGGAAATGTCGCCGGTCGCGATGTCCTTTTCGAGCCCGCCGATGCGATGGGCGAGGCCCTTGAGCCCCGGCCTCGCCCAGGGCCGGCCATAGGATTCCGGGTCGCGGTCCCAAAGCGCGCGTTTGAGGACGGACGGATCGTCCGCCGGGAAACCGTCTTCGGGCGCCTCCGGCGCGGAGTTGGACAGGATCGGGCGGTAGGAATCGATATCCGGGATCGCCCAGGGGCCGGCGGCGTTCGCGATATAGCCGTCCGTCAGCAGATAAACGGGCGTCATGTGCCGGAGCGCCGTTCGCACGGCTTCGATCGCGGTCTCGAAGCAGTCGCCGGGCCCGGCGGCGGCCAGCACGGGAACGGGCGCGTCGGCGTTTCGTCCGTAGACGGCCTGATAGAGGTCCGACTGCTCGGTTTTCGTCGGCAGGCCCGTCGACGGTCCGCCGCGCTGCGAATTGACGACGACGAGCGGCAGTTCCGTCGCGATCGCAAGCCCGACCGCCTCGGTCTTCAAGGCGATGCCGGGGCCGGAGGACGAGGTGACGCCGATCGCCCCGCCGTAAGAGGCGCCGATCGCCGCGCAGGCGGCGGCGATCTCGTCTTCGGCCTGGAAGGTCGCAACGCCGAGCTCGCCCATTTTAGAAAGGTGGTGGAGGAGGGGCGAGGCCGGCGTGATCGGATAGGAGCAGAACATCACCGGCTTGCCCGCAAGCTCGCCCGCCGCCGCAAGGCCGAGCGAAAGGGCTTCCGCGCCCGTGATCGAGCGATAATCGCCCGCCGCCATCGGTGCGGGGCCGACCTCGAATCGCGGGATTTCGGCCGAAAGCTCCGCCGTTTCGGCGAAGGCGTGGCCGGCGTTGAGCGCGGCCATATTGCCGGCGAGGACTTCGGGGGCCTTGGCGAATTTCTTCGCGATCCATTGCTCGATGAAGTCGCGCTTGCGGCCGAACATCCAGAGCACCGCGCCGAGCGCCCAGAAATTCTTGCATTGTTCGGCGTCGCGGCGATTGAGGCCTGAGTCTTTCACCGCTTCGAGCGTCAGCGTCTTGACCGGAATTTCGACGAGTTGAAAGTCGGAAAGCTCGCCGGTCACGCGGGGGTCCGCCTTGACGCCGGCCTTGGCGAAATTGCGCTCGTTGAATTCGTCCGTGTTAAGAATGACGAGCGCGCCCTTCGGCAGGGCCGGGAGGTTCACCTTCAGCGCCGCCGGGTTGAAGGCGACGAGAACGTCCGGCGCGTCGCCCGCGGTCGCGATGCGGCGCGAGCCGAGATTGATCTGGAAGGCCGAGACGCCGAAGGTCGTGCCGACAGGCGCGCGGATCTCCGCCGGAAAGTCCGGGAACGTCGCAAAATCGGAGCCGGCGAGCGCCGTCGATTCGGCGAACTGGCTGCCGAGAAGCTGCACGCCGTCGCCGGAATCGCCCGCAAATCGAACGACAACGGATTGATGTTCGGGGATGATCTTCGTCATATGTCTCCCGCCATGCGCGCCTTTTCGCGCTCGCCAAAAGCTGGCGTCAAAACCGTACTGGCGGCGAAACCGTCAGCGATAACAAACCAATAGCGGGATCGGCCTTTCCGGCCCCCCGCCGCCTCGACATATCACAATTGCCGGGGCCTCGCACAAGCCCCCATCCGGCCCCCATCCGGCAGGACAGGGAGGGTGCGCCCTTCGACTGTTTCGCCCGAGCGCCGAATGGTCTATTGCGTCCGCTCGCGCCGGAATCGTTATGCTGCATCGGGACGCTGCATGATTATGTTGCAGCGCACGCAACCAGACAGTCCGAGGACCGCCATGAAATTCTTTGTCGACACCGCCGATATTGATGAGATCAGGGAGCTCCTTGCGACCGGCCTCGTCGACGGCGTGACCACCAATCCCAGCCTTGTGATGAAGGCGGGCCGTGATTTCCGTGAGGTCGTGGCGGAAATTTGTGCGGCGGTCGCCGGACCCGTCAGCGCCGAGGTCACCGCGCTCGAAAGCGCGGCGATGATCGCCGAGGGCAAGTCGCTCGCCAAGATCGCCAAGAATGTCACAGTAAAACTTCCTCTCACATTAGAAGGACTGAAGGCTTGTCGGGCGCTCGTCGATGATGGGATCGACACCAATGTCACGCTGTGCTTTTCGGCGAACCAGGCGCTGCTCGCCGCCAAGGCGGGCGCGACCTTTATCTCGCCTTTCATCGGTCGGCTCGACGATATCGGCCTTGAAGGCATGGAGCTCATTCGCGACATTCGCGCGATTTACGACAATTACGCATTCAGGACCGAAATCCTCGCCGCGTCGATCCGCTCGCCGGAGCATGTGCGGGGCGCGGCCCTCGCCGGCGCCGATGTCGCGACCGTCCCGCCCGCCGTGCTCAAGGGGCTCGTCAATCACCCGCTCACGGATAAAGGCCTCAAGACGTTTCTCGACGATTGGGCGAAGACCGGCCAGAAAATCCTGTAGGCGGGCCGATGACCGCGCCGATTCGCAGCGATTTCGACCAGGGGCCGCCCTTCGTTTTCGGTTTTGGCTTTCGGGACGGCCAGGCGGCGGAGGCGGTCTGGCCCGAGATCGCCGCGCAGACCGGGGCCTATGACTTCGTCTGGCTGCATCTCAATATGAACAACGCCGAGACGCAAGGCTGGATCCGCGAGAAAAGCGGCCTGCCGCACGTTGCGGCGAGCGCGCTTCTCGCCGGCGAGACGCGCCCGCGCATGACTCGCTTCGACAAGGGCCTCGTCGTCAATCTTCGCGGCGTCAATCTCAATGAGGCGGCCGAGCCCGAGGATATGGTGTCGATCCGCGTCTGGCTCGACGAAAAGCGCGTCATCACCACGCGCCGCCGCCGGCTCAAATCCGCGCAAGACGTCCGTCAGCAGATCATCGACGGCGCGGTCCCGGCCTCGCCGGGCGCGCTCGTCGCGCGGCTCGCCGCCCGGCTGACCGAGAGAATGGAGCCGCATGTTCTGTCCATCGACGAGGATGTCGACGCGCGTGAAGAGGCGATGCTGAAGGGCGAGGGCGAGCAGCTTCGCGCAAGGCTTGCGGATGCGCGCCAGACGGCGGTGATGTTTCGCCGCTTCATCGCGCCGCAACGCGAAGCGCTGGCGCGGCTTGCGAGCGAGGAAAGCGCGCTTTTCGATCCGCCGACCCGCAGCGAGCTCAGGGAGATCGCCGACAGCGTCACGCGGCTGACCGAAGAGATAGACGCCGCGCGCGAACGCGCGATGGTGCTGCAAGACCAGCTCGCCGACCAGCGCGCCGAACAAATGAACAGGAATATGATGATCCTTTCCGTCGTCGCGGCGATTTTCCTGCCGCTGGGCTTCCTCACGGGGCTTTTCGGAATCAATGTCGGCGGCATGCCCGGCGTCGACTCGCCGGCCGCCTTCTGGCTTGTCGTCGCAGCGAGTCTTGCGATCGGCCTTGGCCTTGCCGCCTTCTTCCGCGGAAGGGGCTGGCTGTGACGCGCGCGCTCGCCGCTGTTGTCTTTCTCCTTCTCGCGCTGCCGGCCGTCGCGCAGGACGCCGCCGAATTGGCGCGCAACCAGGCGATCGCCGAAACGGATGCGCGCCTCGATGCGATAAAGGCGAACATTGAGACGGGCCGCGCCGGCGATGTCCGCGCCGCCGAGGATGAATTGCGCCGCTTGCTGCGCGGCTCGCGCGAGCGGCTCGGCCCCGTCAACCGGGCCATCGCGGATGTTCAGGAAAGCCTTGGCCGGCTCGGCCCCGCGCCGAAGGAAGGCGAGCCGCCGGAATCGGACCCGATCGCGGCGCGGCGCCAAACGCTCGGCGCGCGCTTGAGCCTGCTTCAGGGCCAGCGCACGCGCATTCTCGCCAATATCGACGACGCCGGCGCGCTTTTGGGCGAACTCTCCGCGCGCCGTCTCGCGCTTGTTTATAGCGAGGTCATGAAGCGGGAATCGACGATGCTGTCGCCGTCCTTGTGGCGCGCAAGCGTCGCGTCCGCCGAGGCGACGACGGCGAAGATCGGCGCCTATTTCGACGATTGGCGCCGCCAGCGCGCCGACGGCGCCGGCGTCGTCGCGGGCCTTGCCGCATTGGCGGCGGCGTTCCTCTT
>JBFXBB010000016.1:0-17878 GCA_050183685.1 Amphiplicatus sp. | reverse complement strand
GAGACGAACCGCCGATCCGTCCCGTCCAGGATGACGGCGGTGAGGCGGCCGGTAAAGCAGGCGCCCGTGTCGACGTCGATGCGCCAGCCGGCGTCGAGCGCTTTCTTCACCGGGTGATGGCCGTGGACGACGACCTTGTCGGGCCGCTCATCGACCGGCGCGCGATGAAATTCCTCGCGGATCCAGAGAAGATCGTCCTCATCTTGTTCGTCGAGCGCGACGCCGGGCCGGACCCCCGCATGGACGAAGACATAGTCGCCAAAGACCCGCATGAGATCGAGCCCCTTGAGGAAGGCGAGATGGTCGGCCGGCAGGCGCGTCAGCATTTCTTCGGCGATTACGACCGGCGGGCGCGAGAGGTCGGCGACGCCATAGCTGTCGAGCGTTTCGGCGCCGCCCCAGTCGAGCCATCCGCGCGTGCTTTCCGGGGCGGCGAGAAAGTCGAGAAAAGCCGCCTCGTGATTGCCCTTGAGAAAAATCGTCTCGGGCCGCGCTCTCTTGAGGGCGACGAGCCGGTCGAGAACGCCGCGGCTGTCGGGCCCCCGGTCTATGTAATCGCCGAGAAAAATCGCGCGCATGCGCGCGCCGGCGGCGTCCTTCGCGATCGTTTGGATGAGGCGATCGAGGAGGTCCGCGCAGCCGTGAATGTCGCCGATCGCATAGAGCCGCTCCCCAGATGGCGCCCGGGCGGGCGCCCGGGCGGGCGTCGATCGAGCGCGAAAAAGATTTTTCAGCATCTGTTATTCATCCGCCGCAATCACCCTATACTGGGCGGCAATACGCCAACAGATTTTCGGGCGGAACCGTTCCCGGCGGGTTAACGATGTGTTGAAGCTGAGAAAAACCAGCCGCTCCCTGACAGGGCCCGCGCCGTGAGCGTGCTCGTCACGGGCGGCGCCGGCTATGTCGGCGCGCATATGCTGCTCGCGCTTCTCGACGCCGGCGAGAAGGCGGTTGCGCTCGACGATCTGTCGAGCGGCGCGCGCGCGCTTGTTCCGGATAAAGCGCCCCTTATCGTCGCCGATGTCGGCGACAAGGAAAGCCTGGCGCGCGTCTTCGCTGAGCATGACGTCAGGGAGGTTATTCATTTCGCCGGGTCGATCCTGGTGCCGGAATCGCTTGAACGCCCCCTTTCTTATTATCGCAACAATACGATGAATACGCTTTCGCTGATCGAGGCTTGCGTCGCGGCGAATATAGACCGTTTCATCTTTTCCTCCACCGCCGCGGTCTATGGCACGCCCGATCTCGTGCCGGTCTCCGAGCTTGCCCCCGTTCGCTCGATCACCCCCTATGGGGAATCGATGGCGATGAGCGAACGCATCCTCGCCGACGCGGCGAATGCGCATGGGCTGTCTTACGTGATCTTGCGCTATTTCAACGTCGCGGGCGCCGATCCTCAGGGGCGCGCGGGCGAGATCGGCAAGCCGACGCATTTGATCAAGGTCGCCGCGCAAATCGCCGTCGGCGCGCGCGCGGAGAGCCTCAAAATCTACGGCGCAGATTACCCGACTCCGGACGGATCGGCGATCCGCGACTATGTGCACGTGACGGATCTCGCCGACGCGCATCTCCTGGCGCTTGGCCGCCTGCGGACCGGCGCCTCTTCGACCACATTGAATGTCGGCTATGGGCGCGGCTATTCCGTGCTCGAAGTGATCGAGGCGGTCGAACGCGTGACGGGCAAGACGCTCCCCCACGAAATCGCCCCGCGCCGCATCGGCGATCCGCCGCAGCTCATCGCCGACAGCGCCGCCATAAGGCGCATTCTCGACTGGCGGCCGCGCTATGACGATATCGAATTCATCGTCCGCACCGCGATCGAATGGGAGAAAAGGCTCGGCGCCGCGAAAGGCGCGCGCGCATGAGCTTCGTTTATTTCGCCCGCGCGCTCTTTGTCGTGCTGCTTCTTGTCGTCACCTATCTGACGCTGACGCCTCGTCCTGAGGATTTCAAGGCGGGGTTTGAACTCACCAAATGGCTGGCGAGGCGTTTCTTTGGGGACGTTGTCTACACGGACAAGATTCAGCATTTCCTCTCTTGTGGCGCGCTTGGCGCGGCGGCGGCGCTCGCACGGATCAGGCTCGCCGGGCGGGGCTCGTTCGTCGCGCTCGCGCTCGCCCTTTACGGCGGCGCGCTTGAGGGCGCGCAGAGTTTCGTCGCAACGCGCCAAACGGATTTTTTTGACGCGCTCGCCAATGGCGCCGGCGCGGGGACGGGTTATGTCGTCGCCGCCGCGCTTCTCGCCCTGACGCGGACGGCGCGCGCGTGAAGACGGCGATCATTATCCCGGCGCGCTACGCCTCGACCCGGCTGCCGGGAAAGATGCTTCTCGAAGCCGCCGGCAAGCCGCTTATCCAGCATGTCTATGAAGCCGCAAGGCGCGCCCGGCGCGCCGATATCGTTCTTATCGCGACGGACGACGCCCGCATTGAAAACGCCGCGCGGGGCTTCGGCGCCGAGGTCGTCATGACCGATCCCGGCCATACGGCCGGCTCGGCGCGCGTCGCCGAGGCGGCGCTCGGTCTTGACGCCGATATCATCGTCAACCTCCAGGGCGACGAGCCCGAGATCGATCCCGCCCATATCGATAGACTGATCGGCGTCCAAGCCGCGCATGCGCCTTTCGCCTCGACCCTTGTCTGTCCGTTTCCGGCGGACGCGAGCCCCGACGATCCGGCGAGGGTCAAGGCCGTTCTCGGCCGGCCGGCGGGGGAGGGGGTCCACGAGGCGCTTTATTTCACCCGCGCGCGCGCGCCTTTTCCGCGCGACGGCGCGGGCGCGTTCCATCTTCATGTCGGGCTCTACGCCTTCCGCGCGGCGTCGCTTCAGACATTTGCGCGCGCCCCCGAAGCGCGCCTTGAGCGGATCGAGCGGCTCGAACAATTGCGCATTCTTGAAATGGGCGAGCGCATTCTTGCCGCGATCGTTCCAACCGCCGCGCCGGGCGTCGATACGCCGGAGGATTTCGCCGCGTTCAAAACGCGCGCGCAGACGCGCCGCTGAGCGAGATTGATCGCCCGTCATCCTAGCGCGCCGACGGCGCCATGCGGAAGACCTCCCCGCATCCCGTTGGGCCTGTTTTTGGAACGCTTCGTCGAATTGCGAGTTTCCGCCGACATTTCTCGGCCGCCTCACCTGAATTTAATGATTGTAGAAATTGATTTGCATACGTCCTTATCTTAAATGCTTTGCGGTTTCGCTAGGCGCCGGCGGGCCGGTGAAGACGGTTCGCGACGCGACGCCCAGGGACGAAACCGTTCTTCAGTCTTCCTGTCGGAAGACCGTTTGGAGTAAACGCAATGAAAATGTCGGCTCTTTCCGCGCTTGCCGCGGGCGTTGTTTTATTGTCTTCCACCGCCGTGTTCGCAGCCGAGTCGAACGCGACGATGACGCAGACCGCGACCGGCGTCGTCTCGTCCATCGACAAGCCCGCCCATCTCGTCAAGCTCGACAATGGCGTCAGCTACAAGCTGCCGGCCGGCTATGACGCCGGAAAGCTGCGGTCGGGCGAGAAAGTCGAGATCGTGTGGAAGATGCAGAACGGCCAGCATCAAGCGCAGACCGTCACGGAGCAAAAATCATAATCTCCGTCGCCTTGCGAAAGGCGCCGCGAGGCGCCTTTCCAGCTTGTTTCTTGAGGTCTGTTTGCGCTACGTCCTTAAGCGGCAAGGAGACCCGCGATGGACAAGATCTATAAGGACGCTCGCGCCGCGCTTGACGGCGTCGTCTTTGACGGCATGACGGTGATGGCCGGCGGTTTCGGCCTGTGCGGCATCCCCGAAAATCTCATCGCCGCGCTTCATGACCTCGGCGTCAAGGATCTCACCGTCATTTCGAACAATTGCGGCGTCGACGATTTCGGCCTTGGAATCCTGCTAAAATCGCGCCGGATCAAGAAAATGATCTCCTCCTATGTCGGCGAGAACAAGGAGTTCGAACGCCAATATCTTTCGGGCGAGCTTGAGCTCGAATTCAATCCGCAGGGCACGCTCGCCGAGCGCATCCGCGCGGGCGGCGCGGGCGTTCCGGGCTTTTATACCAAGACCGGCGTCGGCACGATCATCGCCGAGGGCAAGGAGCACAAGACCTTCAATGGCGAGACCTATATTCTCGAAACCGGCCTCGTTGCGGACCTTGCGATCGTGAAAGCCTGGAAGGCGGACCCGCAAGGCAATCTCGTCTATCGCAAGACCGCGCGCAATTTCAATCCGATGATGGCGACCGCGGGACGCGTGACGGTCGCCGAGGTCGAAGAGATCGTTGCGCTAGGAAGCCTCGATCCGGACTGCATCCATACCCCTGGTATTTTCGTGCCCCGCCTGATCAAGGGAAATCACGAGAAGCGCATCGAACAGCGCACCGTTCGGAAAAGGGAGACGGCGTGATGCCCTGGGACCGCAATCAGATGGCCGCGCGCGCGGCGCGGGAGCTGAAAGACGGCTTTTATGTCAATCTCGGCATCGGCATTCCGACGCTGGTCGCCAACTACATTCCGCAAGGCGTCGACGTCACCTTGCAATCGGAGAACGGGATGCTCGGCATGGGGCCGTTTCCCTATGAAGACGAGGTCGACCCCGATCTCATCAACGCCGGCAAGCAGACGATCACGGAGCTGCGTCGCACCTCTTACTTCTCATCGGCTGACAGCTTCGCGATGATCCGCGGCGGGCATATCGACATCGCGATCCTCGGCGCGATGGAGGTCTCGGAGAAAGGCGACCTTGCGAATTGGATGATCCCGGGCAAGCTCGTCAAAGGCATGGGCGGCGCGATGGACCTTGTCGCGGGCGTCAAGAAGGTCGTCGTCGTCATGGATCATGCGTCCAAAGCGGGCGAGCCGAAACTTCTGAAGGCCTGCACGCTGCCGCTCACCGGCAAGGAGGTGGTCGACATGGTGATCACCAATCTCGGCGTCTTCGATGTCACGCGCGGCAAGGGCATGACCCTCGTCGAACTTGCCCCGGGCGTGACGCTTGACGAGGTGAAAGCAAAGACGGACGCGAAATTCGAGGCGGCGGCGTAGGACGCGCCGGCCGAATTTTGGGCGCGGGGCATCGCTCGCGACAATGGCGTATAAGTCTTTAAATGAAGCAGCGTTCAAATTCATTCTATATTTACAGTCTCCTTATAATACAGCTCCTGCATTTAATCGCACTGCTCATGAAGGGGGAGAGGCTTCATGTGGTTTCGATCGACTTGGCTCGCTGCGCTTGCGCTTGTCGCGGCCGGGGGATGCGCGTCGACAATCGGCAATTTGTCCGACATAGAGAGCACGAAATTCGTCATTGGTGAAACGCAGAAGAGCGATGTCGCTGAGACGCTCGGTTTCCCCCAATCGCGCGCGACCGAGGACGGCTTCGAATATTGGGGCTATCGCAAAAATCCCCGTCTATCCGGTGTCATCTATGCGCTCCCCTCAGGGCCGAACACCGTCACGACCTATCAAACAACGGTCATCGAGGGCGGCCCCCCCCGATTCAGGGACGCTCACATGATTTATGTGTTCGACGGCGCCGGCGCGCTGACGGACGTCATCGAGAACGACAAACGGAAATAGGGACGACCATATGCATCTGCATCGTTTCGCGACGTTTTTCCTTGCCGCGATCTGGCTCGCCGGCTGCGCGACGGCGCAGCTCTCGCCCGAAGCCAAAATGGGGCTGAAACGCGGCGGCGTCGCCGCGGCCTTCTATGTGGAAGGCAAGAAAATCCAATATGATGAGATGGTTTATCGTGTCCTGTGGAACGAGAACCGCTCCCAGGACTCGGTGTTCGAAGGATCCTGGGATGTCGACAAAGACGTCAGCGGGACATTCGCCGCCGGCCTCAAGCAAGCGGGTCTTTCCGCCAAGCCGATCGACGCGGTTCTGGCCGATCGAAAGCTCTACGACGCTTTCGAACAAGTCGTCCTGAACACGCGTCTCGCAGACGGCAAGAATACGCCGATCGTGATGGACGAGGCGCTGCGCCGCGCCTTCGTCGAGGCTGATGTCGATTATGTCGTGCTGATCCGGGCGGCCTTCTATAGGGCGCAGAAGGTTTCCGGCTTCAAACCGCAATTTGCGTTGCCGGCGATGCTGATCGTCTATGATGTCGCCCGCAATGAACAGAGCTATAGCCGTCAAATCCCGCTTGGCGGGCCCATCTCCGTCGAAGAGTCGCCGCGAGAGGTCGAGGCGAATGGCCTTGCGAAGCTCAAGACCGCCACGCATGACTGGGTAAGAAAAGCGGCGACGGAGAACGTCCCCGATATGTTGAAGCTTGACAGTTAGAACGCCGGGCGAAAAAGCAGTCCTTTGAGAAGCTCAGGATGAGGTCCGACTTTTCAAAAGGAACGGCGCGACCGCAGAAAACTACAGCATCGGGCGCTGCTTGTTAGCGTCTGACGTTATAGAGGCGACCCCGCGAAGTCCTGCTTCCCGCGCCGGGCGGGCGTTAGCTCTCATGCTCCACCTTCCGCCCCCGGGTTTCGGGGAGGAAGAGGAGGCCGATGACGAGCGTCATCGCGGCGACTGCCACGGGATACCAAAGCCCCGCATAGATGTTTCCCGTCGCCGCGGTGATCGCGAAGGCGGTTGTCGGCATCAGCCCGCCAAACCAGCCATTGCCGATGTGATAGGGCGCCGACATCGAGGTGTAGCGGATTCGCGCCGGGAAGAGTTCGACGAGAAGCGCCGCCATCGGTCCATAACACATGGTCGAAACGAATAAGAGCCAGGCGATAATGGCGATGACGCGGCCTTCATTGACGGCGGCGGGGTCGGCCTTTTCCGGATAGCCGACGGCGGCGAGCGCGTCATGCGCTTGCGCCTGGAAAGCCGCGATCGCGCCCGCGCGTTCGGAAGCCGGCATCGCAGCGACTTTCGGCGCTTCTATTACCGTCCCGCCGATCTCGACGCGCGCCGCGCCGCCCGCCTCCAGAGGCGCCGTTGAATAGTTGACGCTCGCTTTTGCAAGATAGGACTTCACGACGTCGCAGGCGCGCGCGTCGAACTTGTTCTTGCCGACAAGGTCGAACTGAAAGGAGCAGTCGCTCTTATTCGCATAGACTATCACGGGCGCCGTCGCCTGCGCCTCGGCAAGCGCCGGATTGGCCGCCGCGGTCAGGGCCTTGAAGGCGGGGAAATAAGTGAGCGCGGCGAGCAGGAGGCCGGTCATGATGATTGGCTTTCTGCCGATGCGATCCGACAGCCAGCCGAAGAAAACATAGAAAAGCGCGCTTGCGGCGAGCGCGGCGGAAATCGCGATATTCGTCGTGAAGGGGTCGAGCTTAACCAGCCGTTCGAGGAAGAAAAGCGCGTAGAAGGAGCCTGTGTAAAACGTCACCGCCTGGCCCGCGACGCAGCCCAAAAGCGCGACGAGCACGATTTTCAAATTCGGCCAGCGCAGGAAGGATTCGGCGTAAGGCGCACGCGAGGTCGCCATCTCCTCCTTCATTTTCTGGAAGACGGGGCTTTCATTGAGTTTCATCCTTATCCAGAGAGAAATCGCGAGAAGGAAGATCGAGACGAGGAAGGGAATGCGCCAGCCCCAGGCCGCGAAGGCGTCCGGCGCGATTGCCGCGCGCACGGCCATGATTATGCCGAGCGAGAGGAGAAGGCCGACGGAAGCGGTCGTCTGGATCCAGCTTGTATTGAGACCGCGCCGGTCGGCTCTGGCGTGTTCGGCGACATAGATCGCCGCGCCCCCATATTCCCCGCCGATCGCAAGACCCTGTAGGAGGCGGAGGCCGACAAGAATGATCGGCGCCGAAATCCCGATTGCGTCATAGCCCGGCAGGAGGCCGACAATGAAGGTCGAAAGGCCCATCACGCCCATCGTGACGAGAAAGGTGTTCTTTCGCCCGACAATGTCGCCGATGCGGCCGAAAATGAGCGCGCCGAGGGGCCTTACGATAAAACCGCTTGCGAAAGCCGCCAGCGCGAAAATGAAGCCGGTCGTCTCATCGACCGCCGAGAAGAAATGCTGGGCGATGTAGGTCGCGAGCGAGCCGTAGAGAAAGAAGTCATACCACTCGAACATCGTGCCGAGCGAGGAGGCCCCGATCACGAGTGTTTCGTTCGACGCTTCCTCGCGCCGGACCGCTGCTTCCGCCATTTATTCCCTCCCGTTGAGGATTATTATTGATCAGGACAGGCCAAGCGCCCGTCTGTGCGTTTTCGCCTCTTCGACATAATGCGCCGCGCCAAGGAGCGCGCGCCTGTCCTCGCCCTCTTTCAGATCACGGAATTTTCGCGCCGGCAGGCCCGCCCACATCTCGCCGGCCGGCACGATCTTGCGGGGGCCTAGAAAGGCGCCGGCCGCGAGATAGCCCCCCGTTCTGACGATCGAACCGTCAAGCATCGTCGCGCCCATGCCGACGAAGCCGCCATCCTCGACGGTCGCGCCGTGCAGCAGGCAGCGATGACCGACCAGCACATTCTCGCCGATGAGCGCCGGCAGGCCGCCGATCTCCGGCGCGTCGACATGGATGATCGCGCCGTCTTGAACATTCGAGTTCTTGCCGACGACGATTCTGTTCGTGTCGGCGCGTAAAACGCAGCCATACCAGACGGAGGCGTTCTCGCCGATCTCCACATCGCCGCAAAGGACGGCGCCGGGCGCGATGAAGGCGCTTGCATGGATCTTCGGCGTCTTGCCGTCTATGGCGAAAATGAGGGGCTTCATAAGGGACCTCGCCGCTCCTGTCTTGTGTTTGTCGCCAGGGGCGCCCGGCGCCGATTTCAACTCCTGTCGGGATTGATACTGATTTGCAGCATATATCGCCAATCTCGCGCTTTCATATCGATCGAGGCGGTTGAGGGGAGTCTTACCCGCTTTCGGAGCGGTCGCTCGAAACAATGCGCGATGTCTCTTCCCTTTCCCGCAAGCCGGAAGGGGGAACGGATACGCCGCGCTCGGCCGCCGGCCTTTCCTGATAGCCCCAATGATGGCGGGCGTAGACGACGCCGTCCCCCTGATAGCGGTAGCCGTCATAATGTTCGGGAAAAAATACATGGGCGGGCAGCACGGTCAGGCGCCGATAAGGAAGCGAGCGCCAGCATTGCGTCAAAAGGCGCGGACCGACCATGCGCCAGGCGCGCGCCTTCACCATGCGCCCTTTCGACCAGCTCCATCTTCGGTCGACGCGTTTCAAGGCGCCGATGCGGGCGATGACATGATCGAGAAAGTCATTGCCCGGCGCGGCCCCAAGAAAACTGTTCGAAATCAGCCGTCGCCGCGGCGCGATATGGTCGGCCTCCCAGCAGGCGAACATTTCATGATCGAGGAGCGCCTCGTCGAGGGGCGCGAGGCACTCCGAATCGGCGTCGACATAGACGCCCCCGTGACGATGAAGGATTTCGTAGCGCATCAGATCCGCGACGCCGCAGATCTCCGTCCGCCAAAAGATCTCCATATGCGCCTTGTTGCGCCAGGGGGTCGCCTCATAGTCGGCGTTGCCCCAGACTCGGACCTCGAAAGAGGGATTCTGGCGCCGCCAGGTCTCGATCCACAGATCGGGCCGGCGGCTTTCATCGCCGATCCAGATGATGTGAATGAGTCTCGGAATCGCCATCAAGATCGCCCCTCGCCGGCGGCCGGCTTAGCTGACCGCGCAACTCTATGGCCCGCATGAGCGAAGTCCAGCAAAAGACGGGTCTCCTCCTTTCCGGGGCTTGTCGTCCTTGGCGATCTCGTCGGCCGGCGCCCGTCGCGGGCCTCGCCGAGGGCGTTTTTCGCGTTGTTGGACGAGCTTGAGGCGCGGACGGGAAAATTCCGCGCCGGCGGCCTTTCCGCTCGCGCGGATTTGAAATAAGGCAGTTGGCGCAAACGCCGCCGGCGAGGGCCTGATAATGCGTATAAAGATTATGATTGCGGCGCTCGCCCCCTTTTTCGCCTTTTCGTTGGTTTCCTCCTGCGTTTCCTTTCCGGGCGCGCCGCCGGCGCTTGTCGCGCCGACGATCAGGAACGGGGTCCTCATCGCCCGCGACGGCGCCGCGCTCGGGCTCGACCGCTGGCGCGCCGATGCGCCGACCGCGGTCATTCTCGCCGTTCACGGGATGAATGACTATGCGCATCATTTTGAGGCGCTAGGCGAGTATCTTCGGCGCGACGGGATAAGCCTTTATGCTTATGACCAGCGCGGTTTCGGCCGCTCGCCGGAATTCGGCCGATGGCCGGGCGCTGAAACGCTGACGGCGGATCTGCGCGCCGCCATCGCCGCGACGCGGGCCGAAAATCCCGGTCTGCCGCTTTTTGTTCTTGGCCATTCTATGGGCGCGGCGGTCGTGATGGCGGCCGCCGCGGAGGCGCCGCTCGATGTCGACGGGGCGATCTTCGCCGCGCCCGGCGTTTGGGGCGGCGCGCAGCTTCCGATCCTCTATCGCGTCGCGCTCAATGTCGCGGCCAATCTCGCTCCCGGAAAAACCCTGACCGGCCGGCGCGCCAGCCGTCAGTCAACGGATAATATCGCCTTTCTGCGCGAGATGTTCGCCGACCCTTATGTCATCAAGCCGACGCGGCTTGACGCGGTGCTCGGCGTCGTCCGGCTGATGGGCGAGGCTTATAAGGTCTCGGACGAGATCGGAGGCGCGGCGCTTTTTCTCTATGGCGACAAGGATGAGATCATCCCGGTCAAAGCGATGCGCCGGACCGCGCGCCGGCTATGCGGCGATGTCGAGATTCACCGCTATGGCGAGGGCTGGCATCTTCTCTTTCGCGACTTGGCGGCAAAGCTTGTCTATCGCGACGTCGCCGACTGGGTGCGCCGCCAGAGCGAAAAGCATACGGGCCCGGCGCGTGGCGTCGGGCCCGCAGCTTTCGCCTGCCCCGCCGCGACGCAAGAGAATCAGACGGGGGCTTCTCAGCATGCGGCGTTCGGCGCGGCCGGTTGATGCGAGGGGGAGAAGCCGGCCGGACGGGTGACGGGAGCCGAACAACGCTGCAACACGGTCAGACTAGGCCACGACCCTTAATTTTTAGTTGTTTTTATTATATTTTACAATCTAAAGTTGTTTTTTGTTTCGGCGGCGATCCAGTCAAGAAATGCGTTGTTGCTCGCGTCCGGCGAGATGTCGAAGGCCAGGACGCAAGGGGTCTCATAAGGATGCAAGCCAAGGATGAGATCGCGTGCTTTGGGGGCGGCCTCCTTCGTCGTCTTCGCGATAAGGACGGCCTCTCTCGCCTGCTCGACGGCGCCTTTCCAGCGATAGAGGGACGTCATGGCATTTGTGATGTTCACGCAGGCGGCGAGCCGCGCCTCGATCAGCGCTTCTGCAATCGACGCCGCCGTCTTTTCATCGGGCGCAGTAACGTAAAGCAGGCAAATGTTCATGACGTTGCGCGACTCCTCTGTACAGTGTAGAGCAGGCCGGCGCGCCGGGGGAGGGCGTGGCGCGCGAAGGCTAGGGTAAAAAAATGCAAGCCCTCTCTCCGGACAAGGCGATTGTCTTGTTCTCCGGCGGCCAGGATTCAGCGATCTCGCTCGCCTGGGCGCTCTCCCGTTATGCATCCGTCGCGACGATCGGTTTTGACTACGGGCAGCGCCATGCCGTCGAGCTCGGCGCGCGCTCGACCATCCGCCGCGAGATCTCGCGGCGATTTCCCGATTGGGCGGGAAAGCTCGACGCCGACACGCTCGTTGATCTTGCCGGGCTCGGGCGGCTCAGCGAGACGGCGCTGACGCGCGACATGGAAATTGCGATCGCCGCGAACGGCCTGCCGACGACCTTCGTGCCGGGCCGCAATCTCGCCTTTTTGGTGATGGCGGGCGCGCTCGCCTATCGGCGCGGCGCGGGCGTTCTCGTCGCGGGCATGTGCGAGGCGGACTATTCCGGCTATCCCGATTGCCGCGAAGCGGCGCTCGGCGCGCAAATGGAGGCGCTGCGCCTCGGCATGGACGCCGAGATCGCGCTTGAAACGCCGTTGATGCATGTCACGAAGGCGGCGAGCTGGCGGCTGGCGGAAGATCTCGGCGGCGCAATGCTGGTCGCGCTTATCAACGAGCATTCGCATAGCTGCTACAGGGGCGTGCGCACGGCGCGCCATTCCTGGGGCTATGGCTGCGGGACGTGTCCGGCCTGTGAGTTGCGCGCGCGCGGCTGGGCGGAATATAGTGGCGGGACGAGGGGCGACGATACCGCCGGTTGATGGTTTATTCCGTAAAGGAACTATATCTGACCTTGCAGGGCGAGGGCGCGCAAACGGGCCGCGCCGCGGTGTTCCTGCGTTTTGCCGGATGCAATCTCTGGTCCGGGCTCGAACGAGACCGTCGGACGGCGCAATGCCGTTTCTGCGACACGGATTTTGTCGGCGTCGACGGCGAGCGGGGCGGCAAATATGCGAGCGCGGCGGCGCTCGCAGACGAGACGCTTGCGGTCTGGTCCGGCGCGGCCTCGCCCCCGTCCTCGCCTTTTGTCGTCGTCACGGGCGGCGAGCCGCTCCTGCAACTCGACGCCGCGCTCATCGATGCCCTGCATGGGCGCGGCTTTAAAATCGCGGTCGAGACGAATGGGACGATCGCCGCGCCCTCGGGGATTGATTGGCTTTGCGTCAGTCCAAAAGCCGGCGCCGATCTCGTGCAGCGCTCGGGCGACGAGCTGAAGCTCGTCTTCCCGCAGGCCGGCGCCGCGCCGGAGGCGTTCGAAGGCCTCGCCTTTTCGCATTTCTTCCTGCAACCTATGGACGGGCCTGAGATTTCGCGCCATACAGCCGCCGCCGTTGCTTACTGCAAGGCCCATCCGCGCTGGCGCCTGAGCGTGCAGACCCATAAGCTGATCGGCGTCAAGTAATCCCGCGCCCTCGAAGGAAGGCCCCCATGCGCATCGTCAAGGCGATCACATTCGACGCCGCGCATTTTCTTGAGGAAAGCGCGGGGCTCAGGCCCTATGCGCGCATGCACGGCCACTCTTTCACGCTTGAAGCGACGATCGAGGGCGAGCCCGACCCGGCGACGGGCTGGGTTGCGGATTTCGCCGATGTCGCGGCCGCGCTCGAAGCGCTTAAGGCCGCGCTCGATCATCGGCTCCTCAATGAGGTCGAGGGGCTGGAGCGGCCGACGCTGGAAAATATCTGCCGATTTGCGGCCGAGCGGCTGCGCCCGACATTCCCGGGGCTGCGTCAGATCACGGTCTCTCGGCCTTCGAATGGCGAAGCGTGCATTTATGAATTGAAAGGCGTCCCGGAATGAGGGGCGGCGTCAATATCACCAGGCGTTAGGCGCTGATCTGAGCCATCCGGGCCATCAGGAATTGCGCGTCCCGGCAATAACCCGCCGCGGCGCGGTCGGCCTTTTTCAGCGCCGAATCGAGCTCCGACAGGACCGCGTTGATCTCTTCGAAAGTCGCAAAAGCGTCGCGCGGCGGATCGAGATTGAGCCCGCGCGGGGAAAGGTCGAGTTTTGTCGGCGAGACCGAGTAATGCGCCTTGCCGCCGAGCTTGACGTCGAGATTGCGCTGGTTCTTGCCGAGGAGAACGCCGGCGCGCTCATCGACCGCATCGAGCGTTTTCGTGATCGACAAACGCAATTCGTCATAGCTCTCGGCGAGAAGCGCGCGTCCGCCCGCGTCTTCGACATCCTGCGCCGAGAACGTCACCTCATAGGCCTGCTCGATGATCTCGCGCACGGCGTCGATCATATAAAGCGCGGCCTCGATCGAGGCGAGCGCGTCGCGGATGGGATCGATAATATCGACCGATTCTTCCGCAACGGGCTGGGTCGTCCTTAAGACGCGGTTAAGGCCTGCCGCGATATCGATCTCGGCGACGGCGCCGGCATCATCCTGTTTCTTGCCGAGCCAGCCTGCGAGCGGGCTGCGCTTTGCGGATTTTTCGTCGCCTTGCGGCCGCTTCAACGCAAACATCGGAATCGCCCTCCCAAGCCCTTCCTCCTCCGAGCCTAGGCGGGAGCTGATTGCGGGGCGGTTAAACGAGTTCTTACATTTTACTCGTTCGGGTTGCGCTTGTCGGCGGCGTCAAAACGCCGGTTTCGGCGGCCTTCGAGCCGCCAGGCGCCGAGAAGCGCCGCGCCGATCAGGAAAAGCCAGAGATAGGCCGGCGCAAGCGGCGCGTCCCGGACGGCGTCGGTGCGCGAGGCCTTGCGGGCGATGACGCCGGCCCAGCCGGGTCCTGCATAGGCGCTCGCCTCGGCCGAGACGCGCCGGATCGCCGGAAGGGCGATTTGCGCGCCGCGCCGCAGCAAATAAACCCCGCCCCGTGTTTTGTCAGCGAGGGGGCCGAGCTTCTTCGAGGTGGAAACGACATCCTGAAACTCGGGCGCGGCGGCGAGGCCGACCGCGCCGACGGCGAAGAGGTCGCCGTCGCGGGCGCGATAGAGCCCGCGCGGCGCATTCTTGATCGTCGCGCCGAAGGCGCCGGGCCCTGTCGGGGCGAGAGGAACGTCCTGCGTCACGCCCGAAGGCGCGGTAAGGGCGACGGGACCCGGCGCCGCCTCCATGCTGCGCCGATGAATGACGAGATCGCCGCCGGCGCCCTCCAGCGACAATTGTTCCTCTTCAAGCTCGGGCTCCTTCATCAGCCAATGGGCGATCCGGCGAAGAAGCTCCGCATGCGGACCGCCGCCGTCAAAACCGCGCGCCCAGAGCCATACATGGTCGGAGAGAAGAAGGCCGACCCGTCCCTCGCCGACGCGGTCGAGAATGAGAAGCGGCGCGCCGCGCGGGCCTTCCATCAGCGTTCGCCCGGAGCGCTTCTCGACCGGCATGATCCGGAGCCAGCGGCCCCAGAAGTTTTCTTCCGGCAGGCCGGCCGTCACCGGATGGCGCGCGCCGTCCTTGCTGACGGCGGCGCGAAAGGGCCCTTCGATCGCGCGCCCCGTCGGCATTGCGGGCAGGATGAAGGCGAGATTGCGCCGCGCGGCGATGCTCAAAGGCCCGTAATATTCCGGGCCCGTCGCCACCAGCACGGCGCCGCCCTGTTCGACATAGCGCGCGATATTGTCGAAATGATAAGACTGCAACACGCCGCGATAGGTGTAGCGGTCGAAGATGAGGAGATCGAATTCGGTCAATTTGTCGATGAAGAGCTCGTCTTGCGGGAAAGGAATGAGGGCGAGCTCGGAGGTGAGTTCGTTCGGGCTGCCCTTTTCGATGGGGCGCAGAATGGTGAAATGGACGAGATCGACGGCGGGGTCCGATTTCAGGAGATTGCGCCAGACGCGCTCGCCGGGATGCGGCTCGCCTGAGATGAGAAGGACGCGCAGACGGTCGCGGATCGCGGTGATGGGCAGCACGGCGATATTGTTGCGGGTCGTCAGTTCGCCGGCGCGGGGGCCGGCTTCGAGTTCGATGATGAGCGCGCCGGGGCGCTCAAGCGGGGCGTCGAATTGGACATCGGCGCCGATGGGCACGGACTCGCGGACGACTTCCCGGCCGTCAATGCGCAAGACGACGGCGACGTCGCCGCCGCCGACCGGCGTCGAATCGGGGCCGAGATCGTCGACGCGAAAAGCGATGCGCGCCTTTTCCCGAACGATGCCGTAGCGGGGCGCGTTGATGAGCGTGATCTTGCGGTCGATCTCGCCGGGCCGCCCGGTCAGCATCAGATGCACGGGCGCGTCGAGGGCGAAATCCGCGACGCGCTCGGCGTCATGCGCCTCGCCGTCGGTGATGACGAAGACGCCGCCGAGCCGTCCGCGCGGAATATTGGCGAGCGCATCCTGCACGCCCTCGACGAGACGCGTTTCTTCCTCGCCTTCAACGCCCAGGCGCGCGATCTCGACATTGCCGAGACTTTTCAGGCGCTCCTCGACGGCGTCCGCGGCCGCCTTGCTCGCCGCGCCGCGCCCGTCGAGCGACTGGCTTGCGCTTTCGTCGACGACGATGACGGCGATGTCGTCGAGGGGCGTCTCCTCGGCGAGGCGGCGCTGCGGGTTGGCGACGAGGGCGACGAGCGCCGCCAGCGCGATGAGACGCAGCACGGCGCCGCGCGCGCCGCCGATGAAGCCCGCTGTCGCCGCAACCGCCGCAAGGCCCGCCAGAAGCCCGAGCGCCCATAGCGGCAGCAACGGTTCGAAGACGATCGCGTTCATCGCCGCCCGCTCCGCGCTTGTCTGTAACAGGACCTTTTGCGCATCGATCAGCGCCCGAGCCGTTCGAGGAGGATCGGCGTGTGCACCTGATCGGATTTGTAATTGCCTGTATAGGCGACCATTACGATGTTAATGCCGGCGCGATAGGCGTATTCGCGGCCGCGCTCGCCGCCGCGCGCCATCGGGCGCAGCGGCCGGCCGAAATCATCCGCCGCCCAGGCGCCCGCCCAGTCGCGGCCGCCGATGATGAGGGGCGTCACGCCGTCATTCGCCATTCCCGCCGTCTCGCCCGCCGATTGCACCCAGACGGGATTGTCCCGCATGCGGCCGTAAAGATCGTCGAGGAGATAAAAAGAGCGCGTCAGCACGTGATCGGCGGGAAGCGGCGTCAGGGGCGGCGCGTCGATAAGGGCGAGGATTGAGCGCAAGGCGGCGCGTTCCGGCGTTTCGGCGCCGGCGACGGCGCGTTCGTCGTCGCGGGTGTCGAAAAGGATGAGCCCGCCAAAGCGCATGAAATTCTCGATGTTCGCAAGCGCAGCCTCGGAGGGCGCGGCCGCGCCGGCGACGATCGGCCAATAAAGCAGGGGATAGACCGAGAGTTCATCCGTCTCCGGATCGACGCCGGCAGGCGGGGCGGGCTCGACGGAGGTGCGCCGGATAAGCTCGCGCGAAAGCGCCGCAAGGCCGCGTTCCGACAGGCGGTCGACCTCCGCGTCGCCGGTCAGGACATAGGCGAGGCGGGTCCTGAGCGCGGCCTCCTCGGCGCGCGCATCGATCGGCGCGTCGAGTTGCGCGCGCGCATTATCGATCGGCGCAAGGCAGCAGAGCGCCATCGCGGCGACGGCGGCGAGGCGCAAGCGTCCGCTGAGGAGAAGCGTTGCGCCGATGTCGAGAAGAAGAAAGAGAAGCGCCGCGACGAAGAGGGGCGTCGCCAGCCGCAAGGGCGGTTCGGCGACATAGGGCGCGACCGTCACGCCGCCGGGAAGGCTGAGCGGCGCGAAGGGCTCGTCCGCGCCGACCGCATTGATGGCGAGCGGCGCCTCAGGCGCGCCGTAAAAGCCGGGCGGACGGCCGGGCGCGGCGCCCTTCGCCGCTTCGGCGGGGGTGACGCTTTGAAGGGCCGCAGGGGGCCGCTCGAACCGGCCGAAGCCGTCGAGAACCCGGATCGGGGCGAGGCGCGCGGCGCCCGTCTCGGCGCGGTCGGGGCCGAGCGCCGATAAAAATGTCAGCTTGCGGAGCATGTCGACAAAGACCGCCGAAAGCGGCAGGTCCGACCAGCTCGGCGTCGCCGGCGCGTGAAAAAGCGCGATGACGCCGGCGCCTTGCCGCATGCCGGTGACGAGGGGCGTGCCGTCGGCGAGGCTCGCCCAACTGCGCTCGCTCGTCTCGCCGCCGGGGCGCGCGAGCACCTGCTGGCGCACAAAGACGTCCTTGGGGACAGGAAGATCCGCAAACGGACCGTCAGGAGAAAACTGCGCGAGCGGCTGCGGCGTCTCCCAGGTCAAGGCGCCGCCGAAAGCGCGTCCGCCGCCGCGCAGCGGCGCCGGCAGGAGCGCAGGCTCGGCGTCTTGCGCCGCATCCGCGAGATTGGGCCCGGCGAAGCGAATAAGCACGCCGCCCCGATCGACCCAGGCGCGCAAGGCTTCTTCATCGCTCGGCCTCAGGCGCCCGACATCGTCGAGCACGATGACCGAGGCGTCGGATTTCAACAGATTTTCGAGACTGTCGGTGAGAAACGCGGCGTAGGGTTCGAGCGCCTTTTTTACGTAATGCCCGCCGGTCAGCAGCGCTTCGGCGGCGGTGTCGACGCCGGCGATGAGGCCGACAAGCGCCCGCCGGTCGCGCGCA
>JBFXBB010000015.1:0-18661 GCA_050183685.1 Amphiplicatus sp. | reverse complement strand
TCGCCGCGATTCTCGGGATAGGGCTCGGTTTGTGGCTGAAATCCGGCTCGACGCCGGCGCACGAGGCCGGGACGCATGACGAAGTCCCCCATGACGTGAAGGACGCGCACACGAAGCCCGAAAAGAAAGCAAAGCACGCTGAGAAAAAGGTCGAGCAACACGCTGAAAAGAAAGACGACAAGAAGAACAAAAAGAAGTCAGAGAAGGGCGGTCACGGCGACGGTCATGGAGGCAAAGACGACGCCGCCGCCTATGGGTTTATGAAGTTCAGCCGGCAGTTCGTTGTTCCCGTGCTCGGCCAGTCGGGCGTCGCCTCTCTTGTCGTCCTTGACATCAATATCGAGGTGCCGCCCGCGGAGACGGAAACGATCTATCAGCGCGAACCGCAGTTGCGCGACGCCATGCTGGCGACATTATTGCAGCTTTCAAATGACGGCGCGTTCTCCGAAAGGCTTCTTGAGCCGGATAATCTCGACCATGTCCGCGCCGAGCTTCTGGCCTCGGCGCGCGCGCTTCTGGGCGAGGAAGCTCAGAATGTTCTTATTCTAAACATCACCCGGCAGGACGTCTGACTTTGCTTCCCGCACCGCCGTGATCGATGCGGGATCGATGACGGCCCCATTGCTGAGGACGAGGCTCAAATCGCCCTCCGAAAGCCGCGCCTCGGCGACGCGCGCAACGAGGGAAGGGGGTTTTGTGTCAACAATCTCGTCGCCTTTTACATAATCGACCGAAATTTTGTAGGCGCCCAGGGCGGCCGCGGCGCCGTCCGATCTTTTGCCGTCCCATGTAAAGCGCGTCTCGCCGGCCGCCACTGGCTTTCGGAGAACGATTTCGCCGCTTGCATTGCGTATGACGATCTCGCTCGGCGCGCCGGCCGCGCTGTCGCCTATGCGGAACTCCATAGGCTCGCCCCTATAGGCGACCGTGCTTGCTTCGGTCTCGACTTCCTTGCCGATCCACTGCATTGCGCCTTCAAGGCCCGCTCCCGTTTCTCCGCCGACAAAATCGCGCAAAAGGCGGTTCGTTTCGATCTGCTGCTCGACCGCGGAGAAGCTGGCGAGTTGCTGGACGAATTGCGTCGACTCGAGCGGGCTCAAGGGGTCCTGATTGCGGAGCTGCGCCGTCAGGAGCTTCAGGAAGCTTTGAAAATCCGAGGCGGCGGTCGCAGAAGCGATCGACGCCTTGTCGCGGTTCTGCGTTGGAGCCCCAGGGAGCGGCGTTGTCTCGTTTGTCGTCAGCATGGCGCCTGTCCTTTCAAACGCGACGATCGAGCAGCCGGTCGGATCGCGCGGCGATATAAAGCGGCGTCTCTTCGTCGAGAGGTCCGACGGCTTCGTTGAGGAAGAACGCCGGGCCTTGCTCCCTGGAGGCGAAATCGTTTCCGCCGCCCGCCCTGAATTCGAGCTGAACGTTGCCGAAGCCGGCTTGTTCGAGCGTCCGCACGAAATCGTCCGCGTGGCGGCGAAGAAGATTGAGCGTGTCGCCTCGTTCGGAGGCGAGCGTCGCCGTAACCGCATCCGAGCGTTCGACATGGAAGTGAATGCGCACGCGGCCGAGTTCGGGCGGGTCCAATTCGATCTCGATCGTGTCGTCATTGCGGCCGGCCGCGATAGCGGCGACGATCTGGCGCACGGGCTCGGCGCGATCGACCGGCGCGGCGGCCATCGCCGCTGGCGTAACGGACGCATCATGCGAAATGGCGGCCGCCGGCGGAGCGACAAGCGTAAATTCAGGAGGGCGTTCGGCGGCAGGATTGACCGGCGTTATCGGCGGCTGAGGAATCGCCGCCGTGCGATGCTGCGTCTTTTCTGCAAGGTCGCCGCCGGTTTGATCAGCACGACTTTCTATTCGCTCGGCGGGTTTGAGGTTGAGCGTGTTCTTGTCCGCCTTTGCGAGAATTTCGGCGCCGGCCCTGATCGGCGCATTCTTTTGAGAGCCGTCTGTGTCCGCGGCGGTCGTCGGTCCCTGCGCCGGGGCGGCAGGCGCGTTCGGAAAAATGAGGATGGCGCCCAGTTGACCCTCGTCGGCGGCCGGCTCTTGTCGATCTCCGGCCCGCTCGACCTCGTCGGCGTGTGTCTCGCGCAGGGAAAATTTCAGGCCGTCGAGAATTTTTTCAGGGGAGGCGACGGGCGACGCGATCTTGGCGGCGGCGGAAGGTTCGATCGCGAGGTCCTCAACGACTGCTTGCGGCGCGTCTTTGTTCTCTGGCGCAGCCACATGCGCGTCCTGGGCGAACTGCGCGCCGAAAGATTCTTTTGAAAGTGCGTTTTGCTTTTCCGAATCGCGCCCAATGAGTGCGATTGCATCGCCCGCCCCTTTGGCCGTGGGCTCGACCGGCGTCGGAAGAACGGCGGCGACGTCCATTTACAAATCCCTTATTAAATATTTCATGATGAAGATTATCTCCGAAAAAGGTTATTTAGACTTTACGGCCGAGGGTGAGAGCGACCGGCATGAACGACACGACGATATCACGCGCCCTTGCGCCTTCCTTCGCGCCTGCAAAGGCGCCGCTCACGCCCGCGCGCGACGCAGAACTTAAGGAAAGCGCGCGCGCTTTCGAAACCGTCTTTGTCGCTCAGATGCTCTCCTATAGCGGGTTTTCCGAGGCGCTGAGCGCGAATGGCGGCTTTGGCGGAGAGGCCTTCGCGGGCCTCCTTGTCGAGCAATATGCGGCCGAGCTCGTGGAGCGCGGCGGCTTCGGCGTCGCCGACATGGTCTACGAACAGCTACGAGACAAGGAGGCCGCGAATGGCGGCGTCGCCTCTTAAGTCCGTCATCGAGGCGCTTCTGGAGCGTCTCGACGAAGAACAGGCCGCCTTTCTTAAAGGCGGTTATGGCGCTGCATTGACGATCGCCGCCGACAAGGAACGACTCGTAACCAATCTTGACGACTTCCTGGCGAACCCGGGGAATGCGCGGGAGATCGCGCTTTACAGAAAACCGCTCGCGGCGCTCATCGAAAAGGCGCGTCGGAACGAGGAGCTGATCGGCGCAGCCAAGGCCGGCGTCATCGCGGCGCAGTCGAGAATTAAGGATTTAATAAGACGCGAACGGACGATTGGCGTTTATACTGAAAGCGGCGAAAAGCCTGTGCTTGAAGACACCTATGTAACCAAGAAGAAGCTCGCATAGCCTTAAATTAACCGAAATTTATTTTTCAAGGCGTAAACCACGCCCTTAAGTGAAGATAGTACGTCGTGGGATCGACAGAACGCGTTCCACTTAAGGTCAGAACGACCCAAGCGCCGGCGAAATTGGCGAAGCCTTGCCGGAACACACAAATTGGTCCTCGAAAACATGAGGACCCGTAAAGCAAGAGGAACGTGCGTATGTCCAGCCTTCTCACAAATGAAAGCGCGATGGTCGCGCTGTCCACGCTGCGCAGCATCAACAGGAATTTGTCGACCGTTCAGCAGGAAATTTCAACCGGCAAGTCGATCTCCAACGCGCGCGACGGGGCGGCGATCTGGGCGGTCTCGACGGTCATGCAGTCCGACGTCGACGGGTTTGAAGCCATTTCGAAGTCGCTCGGTCTCGGTTCTGCGACGGTTGGCGTCGCACGCAGCGCCGCCGAAAGCGTCACGGACCTCCTCGGTCAGATCAAGGAGCTGGTCGTCTCCGCGCAGGAAGAAAACGTCGACCGCGCCAAGATTCAGACTGACATCAACCGTCTCGTCGAGCAGATCACCACCGTCGTCAACGCCGCGCAATTTAACGGCCTCAACCTTCTCAAGGGCGCCGATCCGGTGAGCATTCTCGCGTCGCTCGACCGCGCGGCCGACGGCACCGTCACCGCGTCCCAGATTTCGATCGACAGGGACGACATCTCCATCACCGGCGGCACGGCTGTCACGGCGACGGGCACGATCACCGACCCGGCCTCGATGGCCGATGGCTCAACCACGCCGACGACCGCGACCGCTGTGATCGGCGGCACGGTTCTAGAGGGCGAGACCTATGTGATCAGCAACGGTTCGGACGAATATTACTATGTCGCCCGCAAAGGCGACGGCGTCAACGAGGTTGCTGCGGGCCTCGCCGCCGTGATCGGCGACAACATCGCCGATGTCGCGGTCAGCGTCTCGGCCGCCACGATCACCTTCACGAACTCGGGTTCGGCCGCCGTCGACCTCGGGTCCGATGTCCTCGACTCGTCGACCGCCGGTCTTGCGGCCGTCGCCAATATCGACGTCACGACGACGGCCGGCGCCGTGTCGGCCCTGTCGGCGATCGAAGGATTCATTCAGATCGGCATCGACGCTTCCGCCTCGTTCGGTTCGGCGCAGAAGCGCGTCGACATTCAGACCGAGTTCGTGACGACGCTCGTGGACGCGTTGAAGACCGGCATCGGCGCCCTGACGGACGCCGACATGGAGGAAGCTTCCGCCCGCCTCCAGTCGCTTCAGGTTCAGCAGCAACTCGGCGTGCAGGCGCTCGCGATCGCCAATCAACGGCCGCAAGTCCTGCTCAATCTGTTCCGCTAGTCAAACAGGGCCGGAGCGAGTCTTCGCTCTGGCCCATTCCGGACGCGTCGTAGAAGCGGCGCAAAAAAGAGTCATCGCGCATGTATGAATCGGCATTGGCGATCCAGGACTATGGCGACCTCGGTCGCTCGACGGCGACGCCGCGCGGCGTCGAATATGAAGTCTTCGCGCGCGTCACGCGCGATCTGACAAGCGCGGAGGGCGCGGGGCCCTTTGCGGCGATGGCAAAAGCGCTGACCGCCAATCTCGATCTATGGACCGTGCTTGGGGTCGATGTGGCCGGGGACGGCAATACTCTTCCGGCCGAGCTTCGCTCGAAAATTTTTTATCTCTTCGAATTTACTCGCCATCACACCGCGAGGGTGATGAAGGGCGAGGCGACGGCGGGCGTGCTTATCGACATAAATAAAGCCGTCATGCGCGGCCTTCGCGGCTCCAAGGAACGGGAAGTTGAATGAGACAGGGCGGCCTTGTTCTGCGATTGCGCCCGCACGAGAAATTTATCGTGAACGGCGTCGTCATCGAGAATGGGGACCGCCGCACGCGCCTGCGGATACGGACGGAGAACGCTAGTATTTTGCGCCTGCGCGATGCGCTGCATCCGGATGAGGCGAACACGCCGACAAAACGGCTTTATTACGCCGCGCAGCTTGCCGTCGCCGGCGAAGCCGATCCGATGGCGGTGAAAGCCGAGCTCCTTCCGGGGCTCGAAGCGCTGCGGGCCGCCTTCGGAGAAAAAATTTGCCGCGATAAGCTCAATGCGGCGATCGCTCAGGCGCGCGACGGAAAATTCTATCACGTGATGCGTCTGCTCAGCGACGTATTGGCTCAAGAAAAAGCGCTGCTTCAGGGCGAGGTTTTGCAAAAGCCCGGCGGCGTTCCGGCGGCGGCGCAATGACTTATTTTCAGCCGGCGATTCCCATTGGCGGCTATGGCGGTTGGCGTGTTTTGCAAAAGACGGCGCCCCAGCAGCGCGCGGCGTTTGAAAAATCGCCCAGCCTTAATCGACATATAGAGTATTTTCGGGAAAATATAAAAAACGCGCTTACCGCGGAAGATCTTGTCAAGGATCGCCGGCTTCTTGTCGTTGCGCTCGGCGCGTTCGGCCTCGGCGATGAAATCAACAAGCGCGCCTTCATTCAACGGGCCCTCGAAGGGGGGACGGATGATCCGTCCGCTTTCGCCAACCGGCTGAGCGACCTGCGCTGGCGCAAGATGTCGAAATCGTTTGGCTATGGGAATATCGCCGGCGCGAATGTCGGACTGAGCGCTTTCCGCGAAGACATCATCGCCCGCTACAAGTCGCTCGAATTCGAGCGGGCCGTCGGCGAGGTCGACGAGGACATGCGCGTTGCGATGAATTTCAAGCGCGAGATCGCTGAAATCGCCGCTGGCGAGAATGTCGATCGCACGGGTTGGCTTCAGGTCATGGGTCGTCTGCCGCTTCGCACGCTGCTCTCGACCGCGCTCGGTCTTCCGAAGTCGGTGGCGCAGCTCGATATCGACAAACAACGGGAAATCTTCGCCGACAAGGCGCTTAAGGTCTTCGGCGAAAAATCCGTCGCGCAGTTCTCGGATCCTGAGAAAATCGAGGAAGCGACACGGCGTTTCTTCCTCTTTCGTCAGATGGAGAGCGGCCCTTCGGCTTCGACCCCGGGCGCGGCGGCGGTCATGCTGCTGCAAAACAGCGCGCTTGGCGGGTCCGCGATCGCGAATATACTGGCTTCTCAGTCCTGATCGTCCGCCTGTCAGGCAGGCTGTCGGGTTAATATTTTTTCAAGCCGCGCAAAAGCCGCCGCGCAGTTTTCCGATTTCTCGCCGATAAAGGCGTCAAGGCGCGGCCAGATCGCGATCGCGCGGTCAATCGTCGGATCGCTTCCTTTGGCGTAAAGACCCGTATGAATCATGGTGGAGGCTTCTTCATAAGCGGCGATGAGCGCGCGTCCATCCGTCAGCAATTGATTTTCGTCGGTCGTCGCCGCCTTTGGCAGGCTGCGCGACACGCTTCGTCTGACATCGATAGACGGAAATCGTCCGCGCTCGGCGATGGCGCGGTCAAGGACGACATGGCCGTCGAGGATCGATCGCGTCATGTCGGCGATCGGTTCCTCCATATCGGAGCCCGCGACGAGCACGGTGAAGATCGCCGTGATGTCGCCGGCCTGGCCCGCGCCGGGACCGGCGCGCTCGGCGAGCCCGGCGATCACCCGCGATGTCGACGGCGGATAGGCGCGCAGCGACGGGGTCTCGCCCGCGGCGAGGCCGATCTCGCGATGCGCGTCGGCAAAACGCGTGATGGAGTCGAAGAGCAGGAGCACATGGCGTCCAAGGTCGCGGAAATATTCCGCCGTCGTCAAAGCAAGTTGAGCGGCGCGGCGCTTTGTCGGCGCCGGTTCGTCGCAGGTCGAAACGATGACGACGGCGCGCTTGCGGCCCTTCTCGCCCAGCGTCTCCTCGACGAAATCGCGCACTTCGCGGCTGCGTTCGCCGATAAGCGCCAGCACGACCACATCGGCCTCGACCCCATTTGCAAGATCGGCGAGCAGGCTCGACTTGCCGACGCCTGAGCCCGCGAAAAGGCCGATCCTCTGCCCACGGCATAGCGGAAGGAAGGTGTCGAACGCGGCGAGCCCGGTGTTGAAGCGGGCGCCGAGACCGCGTCGCGCATGGATGAGCGGCGATTCGGGACTGAGCGGCATCATGCGCTCGCCCGCCGGCGCCGGCGCGCCATCGAACTTATGACCGAACGCATTGATGACTTCGCCGAGCCAGCGCTGCGAGGGTCTGGCGCCCCCTTCGCGCCGCGTATAGGCGCGCGCGCCCACATTGACGCCGCTCAGGGAAATGAAGGGAAGCGCCAATGCGGCGGCGCCGTCGATCGCGATGATCTCGCCGGCGGGCCGGTCGTCGATCTCGATCATGTCGCCGATCCGCGCGAGGCCGTGCAGGCCGTTAACCCGGATGAGGCCGCTGTCGAGCGCTTCAACGCGGCCCCAGGGGCGCTCGGCCTTGAGGCCCGCAACGGCGTTTCGCGCAATATCTTCAAGCGCCAGCGTCATTCAACATCCTTGCGGCGATTAAGCCTTAATTCAACTTTCATGAATATCTTCATAATTTGTAATCCTTAACGAGATGTCGAAAAATGCTCGGTGACATTAAACTTCTAACGATGGCGACGGCGATGGCGCGCCACGCGGCCGAGCGCCATCGCGTCCTTTCCGAGAATATCGCGAACGCCGATACGAACGGCTATAAGGCGAAGGATCTCGAACCCTTCGCCGAGGCCTATGGCCGCGCGATCGACGCTTCGGAGACCGGAGAGGATATCGACTGGCGCGTTGTCTATTCCTCGCGGCCGGGCGCGATGTCGCCGAACGGAAACACCGTCTCCCTGGAAGACCAGATGATGCGCACGGTCGAGGCGCAGCAAAGCCACGAAGCGGCGACGGCGATCTACAAAAAGGCGATGGAGATCCTGCGCCTGACCCTCGGCAAGAACGCATAGGGGCTCCTCATGAATTCCTTTCTGAAAGCGATGAGCGCGGCGGCGAGCGGGATGAACGCTCAAGGCTTTCGTATGCGCATCGTCAGTGAAAACGTGTCCAACGCCGACACGCCCGGCTATCACCGCAAGACCTTGTCCTTCGACAATGTGTTCGACGCCGAAGCTGACGCAAACCGGGTGAAAATCGGACGCGTCGCGCTCGACGGCGCGCCGATGACGGAGAAATACGACCCGTCCAATCCGATGGCGGACGAAACGGGTTATGTCACGCTCTCCAATGTCAATCTCATGATGGAGATGGCCGACGCCCGCGAGGCGAACCGTTCTTATGAGGCCAATCTCGCCACGTTCCGCCAGGCGCGGGAGATGTATTCGAGCCTGCTTGAGCTTTTGAAGCGTTAGGAGATAGGTCATGGACATCAACGCTTTCAACGCCGCAAAGACGTACGGCCTCGCGAAGGAGGCTTTGCGCCCGGAGCTGAAAAAGCCCGAACTCGACAAGGCGCCGGGCGAGGCGTTTCAGCCGGCGAAAATACTCGAAGAGATGGCCGCCTCAGTGGTTAAAAGCGAGCAGACGGCGTCGGCTTACATGGTCGGCAAGGCCGATCCGCATTCGGTCGTCGAGGCGCTCGCCTCGGCCGAGCTCGCGGTCGAGACGGCGGTGACGCTCAGGAACCGCGTCGTCGAGGCCTATCAGGAATTGATGCGCATGCCGGTCTAGCGGCGAGGGGGCGACGATGTCTGAAAGCGAACTCCTCGGCGTTCTCCGCGACTTCCTCTGGGCGGGGGTGTGGATCGCCTCGCCCATGCTCTTGACCGCCCTCGCGGTCGGCGTCGTCATCGGGCTTTTGCAGGCCTTGACCTCGATCCAGGAGTTGACCCTCACTTTCGTGCCGAAGCTGGTCGCCATGCTGATCGCCTTTCTTCTCTGCGCGGGCTTCGCGACGAGGCTTCTCCTCACGCTGTTCGACCAGCGCCTCATCCCGATCATCGCCGGCGGGTAAAAGGAAGGCGGCGCGACAATGGGCGAGGGAACGAAGCTCTTCTACCAACCGACGGTGCTGCTCGCTGTCGCGCTGATGGCGGTCATCGTCATGATGGTGCTGCCGGTTCCGGCCTGGGTTCTCGATATCGGCCTCACCGCGTCCTTCGCCTTTGCGATTTTGATATTCACGATCGTGCTTTTTATCGAGCGTCCGCTCGATTTTTCATCGTTTCCGACGGTTCTTCTCGGCTCGCTCTTGTTGCGGCTGTCGCTCAACGTCTCCTCGACCAAGCTCATCATCGGCGAGGGCCACACCGGGCCGGACGCGGCGGGCGGCGTCATTCACGGCTTTGCGATGTTCATCATGGGCGGCAATGTGCTGCTCGGTCTTGTCGTCTTCACCGTGCTGTTGATCGTCAATTTCATGGTCATCACGCGGGGCGCGGGACGCATGGCGGAAGTCGGCGCGCGCTTCGCCCTCGACGCGATGCCCGGCAAGCAGCTCGCCATCGATTCCGACATTGCGGCGGGCGCGCTCACGCATGAAGAGGCCAAAGCCCGGCGCAAACTTGAACAGGAAGAGACGACCTTTTTCGGTTCGCTCGACGGCGCGTCGAAATTCGTCAAGGGAGATGCGATCGCCGGCCTCCTCATCACGCTTCTCAATATCATCGTCGGTCTGTCGATCGGCATCGGCATGCATCATCTGTCCTTCGGCGAGGCGATCGAGACCTATTCAATCCTCACCGTCGGCGACGGTCTCGTCTCGCAGATTCCGGCGGTCATCATCTCGATCGCGGCGGCGCTGCTTTTGTCGAAGGGCGGCGCGCAGGGCTCGACCGACAAGGCGCTCTTCCATCAGCTCGGCGATCATCCGGCGGCGCTGGCGACGGTCGCGGCGATCCTCGGCGTTTTCGCGCTGTTTCCGGGCCTTCCTTTCCTTCCCTTCATGGCGGCCGCGCTTGGACTCGGCGCGGCCGCCTTTTACGCCTTCCAGCAGGCGCGGGCGCGCAAGGAGGAAACGCAGGCAAAGCCCGAAGCAGAGCCGGCCGCCGAGCCGTCGCTCGGCGATATTCTCGATCTCGACGAAATCCATGTCGAATTCGCGCCGGATCTCGTTGCGATCGCGATGGAATCGGATGCGGGGATCGATACGCGGATCACCAAGATCAGAAAGCATGTCGCGGCGGAATTCGGCTTCATCGTGCCGGCGATCCGCCTCACCGACAATGCGGCGTTGCAAAGTCACGAATACGCAATCCGGATTCATGGGGTCGAAGTCGCGCGCAGCTTCCTCGATCCCGATGGCGTGCTTGTCCTGACGCGAGACGATACGCCGTTGAATATTCCGGGCAAGGATGTGCGCGAGCCCGTCTATGGCGCGCCGGCGCGCTGGATAGCGGCGGCGCGCCAGGAAGACGCCGCGATGCTCGGCCTTCCGGTCATCGAGCCCGCAGAGGTCGCGGCGACGCATCTCCTCGAAGTCATCAAGGGCAATCTCGGCCGGCTGATGACGCGCCGCGCGCTTCGCCGCATCCTCGACGAATTCGTCTCGACGTCGGATCCCGCCCGCGCGGCGGCGAACAAGAAGATTCTCGACGAATTCATCACCGACAAGACGCCTTTCGATCTCGTGCAGGCGGTTTTGCGCCTGCTCTTGCAGGAGCGCATTTCGATTCGGAATCTCCCGGTCATTCTCGAAGCGATCGCGGAGGGCCGCACCGCCCTGTCTTCGCCCGAGCAGATCGCCGAATATGTCCGCCAGCGGATCGGCTTCCAATTCGTCTCGAAGCTCCGCAATATGGACGGCCGGCTGCCGCTCATCCAGCTTGCGCCTGATTGGGAGAGCCTGTTCCGCGAGCATGAGAATGAGCGCGAGAACGGCCTCACCGACATCGCGCTCTCGCCCGCCGATTTCAACCGGCTGGCTGCCTCGGTGCGCGAGAAGGTCGCCGCCGCGGTTGCGCGCGGCTCCTTCCCGGCGATCGTGACAAATGCGAAGCGGCGCCGGTTCCTGAGCGCGGTCTTGAGCGCGAAGGGGATCAGAAACAGCGTCATTTCCTATGACGAGATCGACCCGTCGGAAAAGCCCGCCATTCTCGGCGTCGCATAAGAGGCGCGGCGCATGGACATATTCCAAACGCTCGCCCCGCTCACCCAGATCACCGAGGCGCCGATTGCGATTCTCGCCGGCGTTTTCATGCGGATTTCCGCGCTCGTTTTCTTCTTGCCGGGGCTCGGCGAGCAGGCGATTTCGCCGCGCGTGCGTCTTGGCGCGGCCTTTGCGATCGCCTTCGTGCTGACGCCGATCGTGCTCGCTTCGACGCCGGTCGCGCCGTCGAGCCTCGTCGAGGTCGCGCCGCTTCTCGTCGCCGAAGCGGTGGCCGGCGCGCTGATCGGCTTCAGCATCAGGATCGCCGTCTTCGCGTTGCAGACCGCGGGCGCGATCGCCTCGCAGACCATGTCCTTGCAGCAGCTCTTCGGCGGCGGGCTCGATCACCAGCAAGAGGCGCCGATGGCGACTCTGTTCATGATCGCCGGCGTCGCGCTCGCCGTCTCCGCCGGCATTCATTTCAAGGCGGTCGGCGCGCTTGCGCTTTCTTATGAGATTATGCCTTTCGGGCTTTTTCCGGGCGCCGACGACGCCGGCGGATGGGCCGCCGACCGAGCCGCCTTCGCTTTTTCGGCGGCGTTTTCTCTGTCGCTTCCCTTCGTTGTGCTCGGCTTTGTCTATAACCTCGCCATCGGCGCGGCGAACCGGGCCATGCCGCAATTGATGGTCGCTTTTGTCGGCGCGCCTGCGATCACGCTTGCCGGGCTGACGATGCTCGCGCTCGCGACGCCGCTGCTTCTCGGCGTCTGGCTCGACATGGTCGACAAGATATTCGAGACGCTGATCGGCGCCCTCGGATGAGCGACGAACGTAACAATGACGCGCAGGACAAGTCGCACGCGCCGACGCAGCGCAAGATCGAACGCTCGCGCGAGCAGGGCGACGTTCCCTATTCGACCGAGGTGACGACCGCGGCGACCTATGCGGGTTTTTACGCCGCGCTTCTCGCCGCCGGCGCATGGAGCGCGACGAAAATCTGCGAGATCCTCGCCGGCTTCGTGCGCCGCCCGGACGATGTCGGCGCGATCCTGCGCTCGCCCGCCTCGCGCGGCTTTCTGGGCGACATTGTCGGCGAGCTGGCGTTTGCCTTGTCGCCTATTTTTGCGCTGCTCATTCTGGCGGCCGTCGCCTCTGTCGTCGCGCAACGCGCCTTCGTGTTTGCGCCATCGAAATTGAAGCCGAAGCTGCAGCGCATCTCCATCATCGACAACGCCAAGCAGAAATACGGCGCGCAGGGATTGTTCGAATTCGCAAAGAGCCTCGCGAAACTGTCCGCGATCCTCGCGATCCTGCTTTTCGCGATCAAGGATCGCTTCTTCGATCTGCCGGGACTTTCGGCCTTGCCGGCCGAAGCCTTTGGCGGGGTTCTTCGCCGGGAGGCCGTATTCTTCGTCGGCCTCGTCACCGTCGCGGCGGCGGCGATCGCCGTCATCGATCTTCCGTTCCGGCGCTTTCAACATGAAAAGCGCCTGCGGATGACACTCGACGAACTCAAGAAGGAAAGCAAGGAGACGGAGGGCGATCCGCATCTTAAAGGCGCGCGGCGCGAGCGGGCGAGCGCGCTCGCAAGGAACCGCATGATGGCGGATATTCCAGGCGCGAATGTCGTCATCGTCAACCCGTTGCACTACGCGGTCGCGCTGAAATGGGATCGCGAGGCGGGCGCGGCGCCGGTCTGCGTCGCCAAGGGCGTCGACGAGATCGCGGCGCGGATTCGCGAGGCCGCCGCCGCAGCGGGCGTGCCGATCCGCCGCGATCCGCCGACGGCGCGCTCGATCTACGCGCTTGTCGATCTCGGCAAGGAGATCAAGCGCGAGCACTACGCCGCCGTCGCCGCCGCCATTCATTACGCGGATGAAGTCGTGCGCAAGGCGAAAGAGGGGTATGCGTCATGAAACCGGCGCATATCGCAAAACTCCTCGCCGCCGCCCACGCCAAGACGCAGCTCGACAAGGCGCGGCTCGACTCGATCCGCGCCTTTCAGGACCAGCTTCGGGCGGAGGCCGACGCCTATGCGCTCAAGGCGCGCCGGTCTTTTCTTGCCGAGGGCGCCGATGTCGCCGAGGGCGATCTCGTTCTTGCCGCAAGATATGCGGCGTTTTTAGAAGAATGCGAGGCGGGCCGGCGCCGCGCCGCCGCCTTGGTCGAGCCGCAGAGGATGGAAGGCGCGCGCGCGCTCAAACAGTCGCTGCGCGAAGAAATCGCCTGGCGGCGCCTTGCGGCTGAAGCCGTCGCGGCTCAACGCAAGGAGAAGGAGGACCGCGAGGAAGAAAAACGCGAGCAGCTTTCGCGGGTTCATCGGCGTCGCGCCATTGGCGGTTTGCGCTGATGGCGCCTGAAATCGGCGTTGTGATCCGTCATCGATTCCGCGCCAGCGCTCGCCAGCCGATATCGCGGCGGCAAAAGCCGTCCGGCCAGTCGATGCGATCGACGCCTTCATAGGCGCGCGCGACCGCTTCGCCGATATCGGCGCCCGTCGCGGTCACATTGAGAACCCGCCCGCCCGAGGCGAGGAGCGCGCCGTCCTTTTCTTCCGTGCCCGCATGAAAGACGACGATGCCGGGGACCGCGTTCGCATCCTCGACGCCATGAATGCGCGAACCCTTTTTATAGGCGCCCGGATAGCCTTTCGCCGCAAGGACGACGAGCGCGGCCGCCTCGCCCGTCCAGTCGAGCCTTGCGCCATTGAGCGCGCCGGTCGCCGAGGCGTAAAGCGCCGGCAGAATATCCGATTTAAGCCGGCGCATCAGAACCTGGCATTCGGGGTCGCCGAAGCGGGCGTTGAATTCGACAAGGCGGGGGCCTTTCTCGTCGACCATCAGCCCTGCATAGAGAACCCCGCGATAGGGCGTCCCGCGCCGCGCCATTTCCTGGACGACCGGCTCGATGATGCGCGTCATCGAAAGGCGCTCGATTTCGGGCGTGAAGACGGGCGCCGGCGAATAGGCGCCCATGCCGCCGGTATTCGGCCCCTTGTCGCCGTCGAAAGCGCGCTTGTGATCCTGCGCGGCGATCAGGGGCGATATCCGCTCGCCGTCGCTCAGGACGAAAAAGCTCGCCTCTTCGCCCTGCATGAATTCCTCGATGACGATTTCGGCGCCGGCTTCGCCGAACCCCCCGCCCAGCATCGCATCGACGGCCGCGTCCGCCTCGGCGAGCGTGTCGGCGATGACGACGCCCTTGCCCGCCGCGAGGCCGTCCGCCTTAACGACATAGGGCGCGGGCTGGCCGCGCAAATAGGTTTTCGCGGCGCGCGCCTCGGAAAATCGCGCATAGGCGGCGGTCGGCGCGCCGGCGGCGGCTGAGACTTCCTTCGCGAAGCCCTTCGAGGTCTCCAATCTCGCCGCCGCGCGCGAGGGGCCGAAACAGGGAACGCCCGTCTCGCCAAGCCGGTCGGCGAGCCCAGCAGCGAGCGGCCCCTCGGGACCGGCAACGACAAGATCGATCTTCAAGGAATGCGCGGCGGAGACGAGTCCGTCGACATCGTCTGCGGAAATCGCCAGCGTCTCGCCCAAGGGCTTGAGTCCCGGATTGCCTGGCGCCAGATAGAGCTTGGACAAAACCGGGCTTTGCGCGATTTTCCATCCGAGCGCATGTTCGCGCCCGCCGCCGCCGACCAGCAGGACCTTCACAGTGGCATTTCTCCTTTCGCGTCTTTGCGTTTAGGCGTCGCCCGTCATGGGATCAACATCGCCTGATACCGAGACGCCGCAGGAGTCCCCGCGCCCTTTCGAAAATGGCGCGGCGCCGGCGGGCGAACCGGCGGCGCGCCGGGCGCGGCTGCGCGGGGGCGGCAGGGCGCTCGGGCGTCTGGGCGTTGCGAGCGCGCGATTTCTTGATTTTCTTGCCGTCGATGAGACGCGCCGCCGCCGCGCCTCGATCAGTCTCGCCGTCGCCTTCAATTTCATGCTGTTCACGATTCTCGCCGTATTTGGGCGGTTCGAGATCTGGATCCCGGCGACGCCCGGCGACAGCCTGCGGGTTGTGATGGTCGAGCTGCCGCCGGTTCCTGAATTGCCGGCGCTCCGCGATCCGAAAGTCGTTCCGGAGCCGGAACCGGAACCCGAGCCTGAGATTGTCGAAAAGCCCGAGCTGAAGCCGGAGCCGATCCCCGAACCGATTCCCGCGCCGGAACCGGAGCGCGCGCCAGAATCTGAGCCGGAACCCGCGCCGCCGCCTATAGATTTGACGCCGGACCCGGTCTTCGCGCCGCCCAGCGAAAAGGAGGACGCGCCTTTCATCCCGGAGCCTCAAGCGCCCGCGCCGCCGCCAGACGAGCCGTTCGTCATCACAGAGCCGCCGCCGCAGGCGGAGGAACGTCCATCGCAGACGGCGGCCGAGGAAACGCCGCCGCTTGTCGAGCCCGAACCTGCCAATGAGGCCGAGCCAGCAAGGGCGGAAGAAAAAGAAGAAGACGCCGAGCTCCCCGACGCATTGGCTGAAGCGCCGGCGGCCGCCGAAGCGCCGACCGGCGACGATGCGTTCGACGAAGAGCCTGTTTTCGGGTCGCGCCGGCCTCTGCCGGCCGTCAATCTTCCGGAGGGGCAGGCGGCGGCGGATCCGGGCGCGTCGGGCGTGGTCGCTATTTTCTGTCCGGAATATTTTACCGACAAGGACAAGGCCGCCGAATGCGCCGGACGCACCGAGATTCGTTCCGGCTGGCGGCCTGGCAGCGGCGAGGACTGGTCGGAAGCGATCCGGCTCCTCAAACAGGAGCGGGCGCATGGCGCGGGCGGAACCGATCCCGGCATGATTTACGGGCAAGAGGCGGGACGCGCGCTGCAGGACGCCCAGAAATTACGGGACCTCAAGGACTTCCGCCGCAGCATGGACGATCTCAACGATCCGGCCGGCGCCGCCGGCGGCAATCTCACCAATACGTTGGGACAACCCAATATCGGACCGGCGGAATTCAACCCGTCCTGGACCTTGAAGGACGACCCGGATGTTTCGCGCAAGGATCTCCGCAAGCTCGAAAAGGCGCTTGAGGACGCGGAAAAGGAGACGTCTGCGCCCCCTCGATAGACTCCGGGATAAGGGCGCCGCCCAAGGCGCAAACGACCGCCGTCTCCTAAATGGCCGCCTCTGCGGCCTTCAGGATGACGGCCGCGAAGACGGTCTCGCCAAAAATGAGTCTCTAATTGTTCGGCTCGTCCGTCTCGGCGTCCTCACTATGGCCCGAGCCGATAGTGTCGTCCTCGATCGGCGCGCCGTCGGCGGCGAAGTCGTCCTCAGCCGACTCAAACACGTCGCCGGAGCCCTCCGGGTCGTCAACATCGAGATCTTCGCTGTCGTCGAGGATGTCATCGCTGACGCCGGCCTCATCATCCGCGTCGTCCGCCGACAGGGTATCGACCGCGTCTTCGGCTAGCTCCTCGGCGTCGCCCGTCGTGTCGACGGCGTCGCCCGTATCGACCGCCGAATCGGTCGGTTCAACGACTTCGGAAGCGTCCTTCGAGCCTTTCATCAGATAAACAGCGCCGATGGCGACAACCGCCAAGACGGCGATGATGGCGACAATAGTCCGCGAATTCATCGCGCCCTCTCCATGACCTCGCAATGGCCCTCGCCGGCCGGCGAGGGCCGCAGGGGACAGGCCCCCGCGGCCGCGATAATTAATGCATCTCGCGACTTTTTAGAAGAGGCCCCCAAACCGCAAAAATGACCGCCCCAGTCAGCTCCCAGGGAAATCTATTCGGATGAAGCATGAAAGTTTCTACAGGAACTATTTTCCTCTTGCGTAAGCTGGAGACGCTCCTATCTTCCGCACGGGAATCTTTTTTTGGCGTCTTTATGCTCGCCAGGCTGGGCGTTGTCGCCCTTGTGGTTCTTTTGGGGTCAGAGACCTTCGTCATGTCCGGCGCCGTATTGTGGCCGATCGCCGCGCTTTTGCATCTTGGGACGTCGGCTCAGATCGGCGCGCTCGCTCTCGCGGCGCTCATGGGCGCGGGGGCGGGCGGTTGGATCGGATGGCGCGCGATGAAGGTCAAAGGCGAGACGTCGGGATTTTAAGGCGTCGCCTCATCTAGGGCGTTACCGCATCGACGCCGTTTTCAATCGCTTTCTCGACAATGGGGGTTTCGAGCACTTCTTCAGCGCCGCGCCAGATCATGTCGAGCGCAACGAAAAGAATGATGGCGAGCCCGACATAGGCGATCCAGCGGCGTTTCTGCAAAAGCCGGGCGATCATGCTTGCGGCAAGGCCCATTAAGAGGACTGACAGCGCGAGCCCAAAAATAAGAACAGCAGGATGTTCGCGCGCCGCACCGGCGACCGCAAGGACATTGTCGAGCGACATCGAGACATCGGCGAGAATGATCTGAGTGACGGCTGCGGATAGCGTCTTCTTGCGGGCGCCGGCGATCTTCACATCCTGCTTGCCGGCTTTCAGCGACTCGGCGCCGGTCGCGACATGAGCGGGGCGACGCAGTTCGCGCCACATCTTCCAACTCACCCAGAGAAGCAGGATGCCGCCGGCGAGGAGAAGGCCGACAATTTGCAGAAGCTGGGTCGTGACGAGAGCGAAAGCGATCCGCATGACCGTTGCGGCGAGAATGCCGATTACGATCGCGCGGCCCCGCTGATGCGCGGGAAGCCCGGCGGCGGCGAGCCCGATCACAATCGCGTTGTCGCCGGCGAGAGTGAGGTCGATCACAACGACCTGAAGGAATGGAGCAAACCATTCCAGACCAAATGATTCCATCCATTCGCCCCGCTTTTCGCGCCGCCGACGGAAATAGGAAGCCCCGGCGCGCGCGTCATCCCCTGCGGGAAAATTAAATCGCGCTTACAGTCGCTCGACGGCGATCGTCTTGCGGTCGCCGGCCCACGCCTTCTTGAAAAGGCCGGCGGCGTATTTCGACCCGTTCTTGTCCTTTTGAGCCTTGTACGCCTCGGAAAGGCCATAGAGCGCCCAGCCATTGTTCGGCGCCTCGGCGAGGGTTTCGATGAAGAGCTGCTCGGCGCGTTCCGCATCGCCTTGACGCAGCACCAGCGCGGCGAGCGTCTGCTTCGCGGGATAATACCAATAAGGCGGTTCGGTGTAATTGAGCCCCTCCTGCAACGCGACAGCCTTGCCGATCGCATCGATCGCCAAGGCGAGATCGCCGCCGGCCGCGGCGGCGCGGGACTGAACCGTGTAGCGCATAATGTCGAGAATCTGACTCGCGGGAATATTCGCCTGTTCGAGCGAGGCGAGATCGGACGAGGCCGCGATCCTTTCGATCGCATCGGCTTCAGCGCGCGCTTTGCCGACGGCGCCCATTTTCGCGTAAGCCTCGCCGCGCGCATAACGCCACGCCGCTTTGAGAAAGGGGAGCCCATCGCCCGGATCCTTGAGCTGGAGCACTGTTTCCGGCGCGCCATATTGCGCCAGGGCGTAGTAGGGCGCCGCTTTGATCGGCTGTGCGAAGGGCACGGCGGCGGCCATGTCCATCGGCAGCTTCGCATCGAGTTTTTCGGCCATAGCGACCCCCGTTTTAGCGTCGCCCGCCATCTGCGCGGAGGTCATGACGAAATGCACAATGTGAACATAATAGCCGAACTCATAGATCGGGCTTGCGTCAATC
>JBFXBB010000014.1:0-18691 GCA_050183685.1 Amphiplicatus sp. | reverse complement strand
CGGTGATGTCGCCGCCGCACTCTGCGGCGCGATCCAAGCTCACTTCCAACAACGCTCTTTTTCTTTCCATATCCATCCCGCCGCTCTTTCAACGAAATATTTGGGTTGCAGTTTAGGCGTTTTGGATACGGACATATATTGACCTACGTCAAAGCAATCGTTTGCCGACTTTCTAGGGCCTGTCGACCTAAACTGCCCTAGCTTATTGTCGGTCTGTCACGGACTCGGCCGGCCGCCGGGAATGGGTGAGGCGGAGAACGGTCCCGGTTGTCTTGTTAAATTCCCTTTACGGATGATTTAAATGAATTGCGGATCGTAATCGTTCCCAAAGGGCGACCCTCATGACCGCGCTCGCGCGAACGATCATTGATCTGCGTCATACGGCGGATCGACATCCCACAGCTACCCTTGCGTTTGATTAAACGGATTTTTTAGGAGAATCGCCTTGGGAAAAGAAGTCTGTATCCTACAGGGTCATCCACATGGAACTCGCGAGCATCTCTGCCATGCGCTCGCCGACGCCTATGCGGCCGGCGCGAAGAGCGCCGGAGCGACGATCGAGACGATTAATCTCGGCCTATTAAAGGTCGATTTTCTGCGCGACCCGGCGGCGTTCGTCGCGCCGCCGCCAAAGCCGATTCTGGAGGCGCAGGAGACAATAAGGCGCTGCGGCCATCTCTTCGTCATCTATCCGCTCTGGCTTGGCGCGATGCCGGCTGTCGTAAAGGCGTTTTTCGAACAGCTGTCGCGCAACGCGTTCGCAATCGCCGAAAGCAAACATGGCTGGCCGCGGAAGATGCTGAAGGGCCGGTCAGCGCGCGTCGCCGTCACGATGGGAATGCCGGCCGCCGCCTATCGGCTGTTCTTCGGAGCGCATGGCGTCAAGGGATTTGAGAGCGGCGTTCTCGCTATGGCGGGCTTCAAGCCGGTGCGCGAGACGCTCATTGGCGGCGTCGGCGCGCTGAAGGAGGCGAGCGGAAACCGATTGCTGAAACGCTTCGAAAATCTTGGCGCGCTTGATGCTGGCGGACGGCGCTAAACGCCGACGATCGTTCGCAGGAACGCGCCGACGGCGTAGGCGAGCCCCGCCGCAACGAGCCCGATCGCAAACGTTTCCAGCCCGGACCGCCACCAAGGACTCGTCGACCAACGGCTCTTGAGGGAGCCAATGCCGAAGAATATGGCGCCCGTGAGAATGAGCGAGACAATCAGGCTCGACGGCGCCCCGATCGCGTAAGGCAGGAGCGGTGCGGCGCCGCATAGGACGAAAGCGACAAACGTCGCCCGCGCCGCCCTCATCGGCGCCCGAACGGATTTTGGAACGCCATGCTCCTCGGCAAGCATCAGCTCCACCCAGCGTTCTTTCGTCGAGGAGACCATGTGGACGACGTCCTCAAGAAGCGCGCCGTCAAATCCCTTCCCTAGGAGGATCTGTCGGATTTCCTCGCGTTCGCCCTCGGGCGTCAGGCGGATATGGCGTTCTTCCATGCGCTTCAAGCGCTCATAGTCGTCCCTTTCCGCCTTTGTGCCGGTATAGTTGGCGGCGGCCATCGAAAAGCCGTCCGCAAGGAGATTGGCGAGCCCCAGGACGAGGACGACGCCCGAAGAAAGCCCCGCCCCTGCAACCCCGGCGACGACAGCGAAGGTCGTTACAGCGCCATCAATGCCGCCATAGACCCAGTCTCGCAAATAATTGACGGAAGGCCCGGCGGAAAGGCGCCTGGCGATCGCCTCCGGCCTGTGGCTATGTTCGAGCTGAGCGCGCGATTCGGACATGCCTTAGTATTAGAACATTTTCAGGAAAAACGGGATCCGGTTTTCCGTCAGAAAATGCGCGACAACGATACGCAAGACCGGTTTAACTCAATCGCAGATCGGCTAAACCATTCTAGCGCCCGTCCTCGCGCAAATCATCATTGAGAAGAATTCGTTGCGCCGCGCCGTCAAGGTCCTCAAACTGGCCGTCTTTGAGCGCCCAGAGAAACGCGCCGAGACCAAGCGCGCCCAGAAACAATGCGAGCGGGATCAAGTACAGCAGAATGTTCATCGCCTGCGCCTTCCCGCAAGACGGAGCGCATTGAGCGTTACGATGACCGAAGAGCCCGACATGGCGAGAGCCGCAATGAGAGGCGTGACGAAGCCGAGCGCCGCGAGCGGCACGGCGCAAATATTATAAAGAGCGGCGAAGGCGAAATTTTCGATCATGCGGCGCTTCGCCTTGCGCGCCGTGTCGATGGCTTCGACGACAGGCCGGAGCCCCTCGCCCCGATAAACGAAATCGGCGGCGGCCTGGCTTGCATCCGCCGCCGAGCCCGGCGAGAGCGACGCATAGGCGGCGGCGAGCGAGGGCGCGTCGTTCAAGCCGTCGCCGACCATCGCGACTTTGACGCCCTCTTTGCGAAGGCTCTCTATATAGTTGATCTTTTCCTGCGGGGAGAGCGGCGCGCGCCAGGAAATATCGCCGAGCGCATGGGCGACGCGCGCGGCAGGCTTCTCGCCGTCTCCAGAGAGCATCTCGACCGCCAAGCCTCGGTCCTTCAGAGCGCGGACGACCGCCGCCGCGTCGTCCCGGGGGACGTCCTCAAAGGCGAAGCGCGCAAGCGCATCGCCCTCGCGCCAATACCACGCTTCCGTCTTGTCGGAGCGCGATTGGGCGCCGATCCAATCGGCGCGTCCAAGCCGCGCGCGCGCCCCGTCAACGATACCCTCAACGCCGAATCCGGAACGCTCAACCGCGCCCTCCGCCACTCGGCCCGGCCCCGCCGCGGCGGCGATCGCGCGCGAAAGCGGATGACGGCTGGCGCGAGCGAGACTCGCGGCGCCTTTTAGCATGTCCTCTGAAATCTCGTCTCGATTGGCGATTTGCAAGCCGCCAAAGGTCAGCGTGCCCGTTTTGTCGAAAAGAACGCTGCCCACTTCCGCGAGCCGCTCCAACGCGTCGCCGGATTTGACGAGCACGCCTGAACGGAAGAGACGTCCGGTTGCGACGACCTGCACGGCGGGCGCGGCGAGTCCAAGCGCGCAGGGACAGGTGATGATGAGGACGGCGACGGCGTTCATCATGGAGACGCGCAATCCCGCCTCCATCAAAATATACCATCCCGCGAAAGTCGCGAGCGCGAGGCTGTGCACGATCGGGACATATAAGGAGGCCGCCTTGTCGGCGAGGCGCACATAGCGGCTCTTCGATTGTTCGCCCGCTTCGATAAGGCGCGTCAGATCCGCAAGAAGCGAATCCGATGTCCGTTTCGTCGCACGCATGACGAGGCGCGCGGAAAGATTAAGGACGCCCGCATAGAGCAGCGCGCCCGATTGAAGTTTCACAGGCGCGCTTTCGCCCGTCACCAGCGAAAGATCGACATCGGAGCGGCCATCGATGATCTCGCCGTCGACGGGAGCCCGGTCGCCCGGCGCGAGGAGGAGATGATCGCCGGGGACGACATCGCGCGCCCTGACCGCTTCGGCCGTTCCGTCGGGGGCGAGACGCGTCGCCGTCGGCGACTGCAAAGCCAGAAGATCGCGGGCCGCTGCTTTCGCCTTCGCCCTTAGGCGATGATCGAGATAGCGGCCGATGAGAAGAAAGAAGAGCAGCATCGTCGCCGCGTCGAAATAGGCGTGCAAGCCCCCCTTGAAGGCTTCATAAACGCTCAAGGACAATGCGAGCACAACCGCCAGCGAGATCGGGACGTCCATATTGGCGCGCCCCGCCCTCAGCGCGCCAAGCGCCGAGCCGAAAAAGGGCTGGCCCGCATAAAGCGCGGCGGGGATCGCGATCGCGGCCGAAATTAAGTGCATGAAGGCGCGCGTCGCCGGACCCATCTCGCCGCCCTCGCCCGCCCATACCGCGATCGAGAGCAGCATGATATTCGCCGCCGCGAAGCCCGCGACCGCAAGCGCGCGCAAGAGTTTTCGGTCCTCCTCGTCGTCGACCCGCGCCATTTTCTCAGGATCGAACGGCGCGGCGCGATAACCGAGCGCGGCGATTTTCTCAACGATGACGCGCGGCGCCAGCGCGCCGCGCCAAGCGACATGGAGTTTGCCAGTCGAGAGATTGAGCCGCGCTTCGGTCACCGCCGGCAGCGCTTTTAGGCCGCCTTCGATCTTCGCGATGCAGCCCGCGCATTTCGCTCCGAAAACCGCAAGGTCGAGATTCGCCGCGCCGTCCTTGCGACGCACGAATGGCGACGGATCGACAATTGTCCGGTCGTCATTCGCCGGTTCGAGCCCGCTCGGACAGCCGGCCTCCTCCCTGATGGAGAGACCGGCGATCATTCGATAAAAATCCGCTTTTTAAACTCGAACGTCTCGCCGCCCGGCGCGCGCGCGAGGACCGATAAATCCCATAAGCCGGCGTCGACATCCGCGATGCGCGCGACATGAGCGCCGGCCTTGTCAGGGCGGAAATCGATCGTCTTGTCTGCGCGATCGCTTGAGGGGCGGCGAAGTTCGCCCGTAACATCGAGCCCAAGAAGCGCATTCTCATTGCGATCATAAAAGGCGACGCCGATCACGGCGGCGCCCTGTTCACGTCGCGCGTCGGTGAGCGCCGCCTTCCAACCCAACGCCGCCTGGCGCAACCGCGCCTCGATCTGGTCATTATAGTGCAATCCCTGAAGGTAGGATTTCTCAACCTCCTGGCCCGGAAAAGAGCGAAGGGCCGCGGCGATGAAATAAATATTCACCGCCGTGACGACGAAAAAAAAGCCGAGGAGCGCGGCGAGCACATGCCAGCCCTTAAGCGTGAAGCCGCCCGTCTTTGCCGCAAGATTCATGACCGCTTCTCCGTTAAAAAGGTTGTCGGGCTTGTCGTTCTCTCGCCGCTGACGGGATCGACAAGGCTGATCGACAGCGGAAAAGTCGCATGCGCCGCTGCATGGGGCGGCGCGGTCACGAAAAGGCGAACCGAGCGCACCCCATCTCCTTCAGCCGTGACCGTCGCCGCTGCGCCCTCAAAGCTTTCGCCAATCGCACTGACGGATATTGGGAGTTCCGACTCGACGGATAAAGCAAGATCGCGCGCCATATTCGCCTTGTTCACAATCTTTACAGTGAAGGCGTTGCGGATGGAGCCGTCGGCGAGGACAACGAAAGGCGGCGTTCTATCGCGAATGACATTGAGCTCCAGCGTCGCCCTTGTTGCAAGACCCCACAGCATCAGCGCGCCGACCGTGGCGAGAATGATGGCGTAGAGCGCCGTCCGCGGTCGCAAGAGGCGCATTGTCGGCTTTTCTCCCGCCTTTCGGCGTTCGATATTCTCGTCGGTGTCATAGCCAATGAGCCGCGTCGGACGCCCGATTTTCGCCATGATCTCGTCGCAGGCGTCTATGCAAAGCGCGCAATTTATGCACTCAAGCTGCGTTCCTTCCCGAATGTCGATGCCCATCGGACAGGCGGCGAGGCAAGCCTTGCAGTCGATGCAATCGCCGCGTCCCTCCCAGGACTCGCCCTTCTTGTGAGCGCCCCGTGGTTCGCCGCGATCGAGCTTGTATGTGACCTGCAAGGTCTCCGCATCAGTAAGCGCCGCCTGGATGCGCGGCCAGGGACACATATATGTGCATATCTGCTCGCGCATGGAGCCCGCGAAGATATATGTCGTCAACGTCAGCAGGCCGAAAAAGAAATAAGCCGTAAACGGCGCGTCGCCCGTGAAAAGCTGCGGAAAGATTGTCGGCGCATCATGAAAATAAAATATCCATGCGCCGCCGGTCATGGCGCCGATAACGATCCAAAGCGCATGTTTGGCGCCCTTCTTAACGATCTTATCAAGAGTCCACGGCGCCTTGGCGAGTTTCAGGCGCTGATTGCGGTCTCCTTCGATCAGTCGCTCAACGGCGATAAAAAGGTCCGTCCACACTGTTTGCGGGCACGTATAGCCACACCAGATTCGGCCGAAAAGCGCCGTCGCAAGAAAGAGCGAAAGCGCGGCGATGACAAGAAGGCCCGTGACGTAGTAAAGTTCGTCCGGCCATATCTCTATAAAGAAGAAATAAAAGCGCCGGCCGGGGAAGTCGACAAGGATCGCCTGATCGGGCTCCATCGGCCCGCGCGGCCAGCGAATCCAGGGCAGCAGATAATAAATCCCGAGCGTCGCAAAGAGGACGATCCATTTGAGGCGTCGGTAAAATCCTCGCACAAGCTTCGGATAAATCGGGACGCGCGCCTTATAGAGTCGCCGCGCAGCGGCGCTGTTCACCGCCGCGACATCATGCTGCTCTACGCCGCCAAGTGCGATACTGTCGCTCATCGGGCCGCTTTTTACTCTCCGCCGCCCAGCGAATGAACATAGACCGCAAGCGCGACGATCTGTTCTTCGCTGAGGCGGCCCTCCCAGGCCGGCATGACGCCGCCCCGACCGTTCCTAAGCGTTTCGGCGATGGTCGCGCGGTCAATCCCGTAAAGACCGATCGCATCGGCAAGGTTGGGCGCGCCTTGCCGCTGATCGCCCTTGCCTTCCGCGCCGTGGCAAGACGCGCATTGCTGCGCGAAGATAGGCGCGGCGCGACGGACGGCCGCTTCATCGGCCGCCTTGCCCGACAAATGCAGCACATAGTCTGTTAAATCGCTGATCGTCTCGGCAGGCAACAGTCCGTCCCGTCCATAGGCCTGCATCATGTTAAAGCGCGCCTTTTCGTGACCAGACCGGATGCCGTAACGGATCGTCTGCCTGATGTCCTCGAAACGTCCGCCCCAAAGCCAAGAATCGTCGTTGAGATTGGGATAGCCAGAAAAGCCCTGCCCGCCCGCGCCATGACAGGTGGCGCAGTTATCGCCGAAAAGCGAGGCGCCGGCCGCCATGCCATATTGCAGAAGCGCCGGATCTTTCTCAACATCGGCGATGCTGTTGACAGCGAGGAGTTGTTGCATGGCTCCGCCGCGCGCGGCGTCGAGCGCGCCGATGGCGGCCTCTACATTGGCGCGCTCCGAGTGATTGCGAACGCCTTTCGTATAGCCGGAAATTCCCGGCCATGCGGGCATAAGAATCCAGTAGACGACGGACCAGGCGACGCTCGCATAGAAGGTCCAAAGCCACCAGCGCGGCAAAGGATTGTTAAGCTCCTTAACCCCGTCCCATTCGTGGCCGGTGGTCTCGACGCCCGAGTGATCGTCCCGATCAGGCGCTGTCATGGCCGTCTTCCTCATCTTTGAGCGGGATCTGTTTGGCGTCGTCGAACTTCTTCTTGTTTCGCGGCGCGAGAGCGTAAACGAGCGCCAGCGCGAAAGCGACGATAAAGAGGACGAGGCCCCATGTTTGCGCGAATTTCGACAACATTTCGTACATAATCCCTACCGGAAGTTCTCCTCAGGCTCGTAAGTCGAGAAATCGACCAAGGTTCCGAGCACTTGAAGATAAGCTATCACGGCGTCCATTTCGGTCACGGCGCGCGGGTCGCCGTCGAAATCGCGCACGACCGCTTTCGGATAGCGCGATACAAACGCGTCATAATCGTCCGAAAAAGGATCGGTCTGCGCAAGTAAGTCTTTCTTCGCGTTCTCGATCATCTCATCCGTATAGGGAACCCCGACCGCGCGATTGGCCTTCAGGTGATCGGCGATGTTCGCCGCATCGAGCGGCGTTCTATCAAGCGCCGCATAAGGCGGCATGACCGACTCGGGAACGAGGCTCCGCGGATCGATCAGATGCTGGCGGTGCCATGCGTCCGAATATTTTCCGCCGACGCGCGCAAGATCGGGCCCCGATCTCTTCGAGCCCCATTGAAAGGGATGGTCATACATGCTTTCCGAAGCGAGCGAATAATGGCCGTAGCGCTCGACCTCGTCGCGGAGCGGGCGCACTTGCTGACTGTGGCAAACATAGCAGCCCTCTCGGATATAGATGTCGCGTCCCGCAAGCTCGAGCGGCGAATAGGGACGCATCCCTTTCACCTTCTCAATCGTCGATTCGAGATAGAAAAGCGGCGCGATCTCGACAATTCCGCCGATCGCGACGACGATCAAAATAGCGACGGTGAGAATGACGCCGTGCTTTTCAAGAAATTCATGACGGTTGAGCATATGCGTCCCCTACGCCGTCGCTAGACCGGGCGCCGTGAGCGCCTCGCTGGCCCGCACATCGCCGCGCGCCGTTCGCCAGAGATTATACGTCATAATGAGCGCGCCGATGAGGAAGAGCGCCCCGCCAACCGCCCGGATCACATAATAGGGGCGCATCGCCTCGACAGTCTCGACGAAAGAGAATTCGAGAAAGCCGAGATCATTATAGGCGCGCCACATGAGCCCCTGCATGACGCCGGAAACCCACATCGAAGTGATATAGAGAACGATGCCGATGGTCGAAATCCAGAAATGCCACTCGACCAGCGCGCTGGAGTAGAGTCTCTTTCGCTTCCACAGCCAGGGAACGAGGCAGTAAAGCGCGCCAAAGGAAATATAGCCGACCCATCCGAGCGCGCCCGAGTGAACATGGCCGATCGTCCAGTCCGTATAATGAGAAAGCGAGTTGACGGCGCGGATCGACATCAGCGGCCCCTCAAAAGTCGACATGCCATAGAAAGCGACAGAGACGACCATCATCCTGAGAACCGGGTCCGTGCGAAGCTTGTCCCACGCGCCCGACAGCGTCATCAGACCGTTGATCATGCCGCCCCAGGACGGCATCCACAGCATGATGGAGAAGGTCATGCCGAGGGTCTGCGCCCATTCGGGAAGCGCGGTGTAGTGAAGATGATGCGGTCCGGCCCAGATATAGATGAAGATCAGCGACCAGAAATGCACGATGGAGAGGCGGTAAGAATATACCGGCCGCTCGGCGCGCTTCGGTATGAAATAATACATGATGGCGAGGAAGCCAGCCGTGAGGAAAAAGCCAACGGCGTTATGGCCGTACCACCATTGCGTCAGCGCATCCTGAACGCCCGCAAAGAGCGAATAGCTCTTCGTTCCTGTAAGCGAGACAGGCATGGCGAGATTATTGACGATATGCAGCATCGTGATTGTCACGATGAAGGCGAGATAGAACCAGTTCGCAACGTAAATATGCGGCTCTTTCCTCTTCAGGACCGTGCCGAGGAAAACGAGAAGATAGATGACCCAGACAATCGTCAGCCATAGATCGGCGTACCATTCGGGCTCGGCATATTCTCGCGACTGGGTGACGCCCATCAGATAGCCGGTCGCGGCGACGACAATGAATAGCTGATAGCCCCAGAAAACGAACCAAGGCGCAAGGCCGCCCCAGAGGCGCGCGCGGCAGGTGCGTTGCACGACATAAAACGACGTTGCGATCAAGACATTGCCGCCAAAGGCGAAGATGACCGCGGAGGTATGGAGCGGGCGGAGCCGGCCGAAGCTCGTCCAGGGATAATCGGAGAAATAGAACAAATTCGGAAAAGCGAGCTGAAGCGCGATGACAAGGCCGACAAGAAAACCCGCGACCCCCCAAAATACAGAGGCGGCGACGCCGGCCTTGACGACGCCCATCATATAGCCGGGCTCGGACGCGGGGGGCTTGCCGTAATAACGCGTCCCGAGCGCAAAAGCGCCGGCGAGAAACGCCGCAAGAAAGATGAAGGCATGCGTCTGCATCATCGGGTCCGCCGCCCGCCCCGCTACGAACAACGAAAGGATCGCCGCGGCGACGAGAAAGAGGCCCAGCACGACAACATCAAGCCCGCCGCCAGGCGACGAACTCTTCACGCATTCGGCGCCGGCGGCGGCGCCCGCCAAGGGATCATTGCCTGTCTCTGTCTCGCTCAACATGATTTTCTCGCTCACGCGGATAGATGGCGTCGCTCGTCGCCGGTCGGCGGCCCCTACTCGGCCAAAATTCGAGTTTGGCCTTTGATTCCGATCAAGGAAATCAAACTGATCGCAGTGAACGACAAAAATACGCCGTCAAACCCTCCCCGTAGAGAATCCTGGCCACCATCGGCCGCCTCGGTTCGAGAAGCGAAAAAATTGATCTGGATCAAATTAACACAGATTTTCGAATGTTATGAACCGCCACGGGGCGTTGGATATCGGGAGATTATCATGACGACCGCAACGACGATGGCGAAATCCGAGGGCAGATCCGACTTCAGCCAACTCTTCCCTACCCTTGAAGTCGGTCCCTTTACCGAATTCAATTCGCGAAATCTGTCGACCGCAATGAGCGCCGGCGCCGCAATGATCAAGGGCGCCGCCAGCTATTGTAGCCATGTCGGCGCGTTCGTGAATAGGCGTCTCCAGAACGATGTCGAAGCCGCGCGCGCTTTCTCAGCCTGCCGATCCGGCGAGGACGCCATGCGCGCGCAGCACGAATTCGTTTCGAAAATGATCAAGGATTACGCCGACGAGACGCATGCTCTTTTGTCAATCAGCGCCGAAATCGCTAGAAGCGTCGCTGATCCGATCGAAGCGCGCGCCGAAGAAGCGCTTCATAATATCGAACAGAAAAGCAAGGTTGTGCAGGCGGCTGAATAAAACGTCAGTGTGTCGTAGCTATCAGGCGCCGCGCTTCGCGCGCGATTTCGCGTTCTTCATCTGTGTGCACGACCCAAACCGATATTTGCGAGGCTAACGTTGAAATGCAGAGCGCCTTGGCGGCGTTCGCGGCGTTTGCGTCCATATTAAGACTAAACCCGAGCCAGGATATGTGCTCACAGATGCGCGCCCGGACCGGCGCGGCGTTTTCTCCGATCCCGCCTGTGAACACCACCGTGTCGAGCCCGCCGACCGCAGCGGCGAGAGAGCCGATCTCGCGAGCGACGCGATAGGCGAAGCAATCGATCGCTTCCTTAGCACGCGGGTCGTCGCTTGCGAGCAGAACGCGCATGTCGCCGCTAAGCCCCGAAACGCCAAGAAGACCGGCTTTGTTATATAACAGATCGCTCAGCGCCGAAGGCGTCATCGCCTCCTCCTGCAGGAGATAGAGAATAACGCCCGGATCGATCGACCCCGAGCGCGTCGCCATAGGCGGGCCGTCGAGAGCGGTAAAACCCATTGTCGTCGCTGCGCTGCGCCCTCCACGCATGGCGCACAGGCTCGCCCCGCTCCCAAGATGCGCGACGATGATGCGATCGCCCGCGGCAGGACCAAGAAGATCAGGAAGAATGCTCGCGATATAAGCGTAGGACAGACCGTGAAAGCCGTACCGCACAACGCCTTTCTCGGCATATCGGCGCGGAAGCGCGAACACTCTTTCGATCCGGGGCATGGTTCGATGAAAGGCCGTATCGAAACAGGCGATCTGCGCAGTATCCGGCAAAGCCGCGCGCGCGATTTTAACACCGTCGAGATTATACGGCTGGTGGCCCGGCGCGAGCGGAATCAGCGCCTCAAGCTCGCTGAGGACGCTCCCATCGATCAGGACGGGCCCCGCAAATTTAGCGCCGCCATGAACGATTCGATGGCCGACGGCGATAATCTCCGCCCCAGTCTCGCATGCCGAGCGAATGACCGCCGTTATTGCGGGTTCCGCCTTGTCATGCATATCAACGCTGCTTCCCCAAATTGGCGCATCCTCATCAATATCCGCATCCCGCAGCGAGGCTTTAACGGTCGACGAACCGATATTCAGCGTGAGAATCGCCTTCATAGGACCGCGACTTCCGCACGGCGATGCACAAAAAGACTCGCGACCGCGCAGGAGGCGACGCGCGGCGCGGTCCCCTCGGCGCGGCTCGTCAAGATGATAGGAACGCGCGCTCCGAGCACAATCCCGGCGGCGACGGCGCCGGCAAGATAGTCTAGCTGCTTTGCGAGTATGTTTCCCGCGTCTATATCCGGCGCGACGAGTATGTCCGCATTCCCCGCGACAGGCGACGCAAGCCCCTTCATCGCCGCCGCCTCCGGCGAAATCGCGTTGTCGACAGCGAGCGGCCCGTCGAGAACGCCGCCTTTTATCTGAGCGCGATCAGCCATCTTGCAGAGCGCCGCCGCATCGATGGTTGACGGAATCTTCGGATAGACGGTCTCGACCGCCGACAGGATAGCGACCTTGGGCGTCTCAACGCCGAGCGTCCGCGCGAGGTCGATCGCGTTCTGGACAATATCACGCTTTTCGTCGAGCGTCGGAGCGATGTTGACCGCCGCATCCGTTATGAACAAGAGCTTGGGATAAACTGGCGCATCCATCACATATACATGGCTCAGCCGTCGTTCTGTCCTGAGGCCGCTGTCGTCAGCGATAACCTCGCACATGATTTCATCCGTATGCAGCGCGCCCTTCATAAGGGCGTCGGCGCGTCCCGTCCGCGCAAGATCAACCGCGATCGCCGCCGCGTCATGACTATGGGCGGCGTCGAACAGCTCATAGCCTTCAAGGCTGACGCCGGCTTCCTTCACCGCCTTTTCTATCTTCTCCTTCGGCGCGACGAAAATAGGCGTGATGAGCTTCGCCTCCGCCGCTGCCAGCGCGCCGCGAAGCGAAACAGGCTCGACAGCGTGCACGACCGCGGTGTTGACGGGATCGAACGCCTTTGCGCGCGCAATCAATTGTAGAAGCCGCTCGCCCTTCTCGAACCGCGCCGTCAGCGCCGTCATATCGCGGTCCATTGCGCGTCTCCTTTCCGCATCGCCATTGACGCCGGCAAGGCGAGCCCTTCAAGTCCAATGAACGCCGCAACGACGACGATCTGAACGCCGAGCGCCGATCCGCCGGCCGAGCATAAACGCCGCGTTCTTTTCAGATTAACGAATATGAACATAAGCGCCCGGCGCATCGACGAGGGCGGCGGCCTCCTCGCCATCCGCTCCATGCAAAGGCGGCGGCGCGATCGGCGCATCGGACAGATCGGCGAGCCAGGCCGTCCACGCCGTCCACCAGGAGCCTTCCGCCTCCTCTGTCGCCGCCAGCCAGGAGTCGGGATCGAGATGGCCGTCCGCCGCGTCGGCGCGCCGCATTCGGTAATGCCTATTCTCATGGCCCGGTTCGCTGACAATGCCGGCATTGTGGCCGCCGGACGTCAAGAGAAATGTCACATCCGTATCCGAATAAAGGCGAATTTTGTAGACGGACCGCCAGGGCGCGACGTGGTCATGCTCGGTTCCGACCGCGAAGATCGGCGCGCGAATATCCGGTATGGCGATGGGACGCCCCTCAACCTCAAACCGTCCTTCGGCGAGATCGTTCGAGAGGAAAAGCTTCCGCAAATATTCCGTATGCATTTTATAGGGCAGCCGCGTCGCATCGGCGTTCCAGGCCATAAGATCCGTCATTGTCGCCCGCCGGCCGAGAAGATAGTCCCGCTGAACACGCGACCAGATGAGATCGTTCGAACGAAGGAGCTGAAAGGCGCCCGCCATCTGGTTGGCGTCGAGATAGCCCTGACGCCACATCATGTCTTCGAGAAAGGCGACTTGGCTCTCATTGATAAAGAGCGTGAGCTCGCCTGCTTCCGTGAAATCAACCTGGGCCGCAAGAAGGGAAATCGATTTCAGGCGACGGTCGCCATCGCGCGCCATCGCCGCCGCAGCGATCGCAAGCAGCGTGCCGCCAAGACAGTAACCGACCGCGTGAACGGGGGAGCGCGAAAGACGTTCGACCACGTCGAGCGCCGCCATAATTCCAAGCCGCCGGTAGTCGTCAAGACCGAGGCCGCGGTCTTTCGCGGTTGGATTTCGCCACGAGATCATGAAGACCGTGAAACCTTGGTCGACAAGAAACTTGGCCAATGAATTATGCGGCGACAGGTCGAGAATGTAATATTTCATGATCCAGGCGGGGACGATAAGGATCGGTTCCGGGCGGACTTTCTCCGTTGTTGGCGCATATCGGATGAGTTCTATGAGATCATTCCGATAAACGACTTTTCCAGACGTCGCCGCAACATCGCGGCCGACGGCGAAAGCCTCCGCGCCCGCCGGCGCCTTGCCGGCCGCTACGCGGCCCAAATCTTCGAGATAATGACGCCATCCCCGGGCGAGATTCGCGCCCCCCTCCACGATCGTCGCCTGCAGGATCTCAGGATTTGTAGGAATGAAATTCGAAGGTGCGAAAATATCGAGAATTTGGCGGGAGGCGAATTCAAGAACGCGCTCATGCTGCGCCGAAACCCCTGGAACGCCCATCGTCGCGTTGTGCCACCATTGCTGTGTCAGCAAAAAGCCTTGCGCAAAGGCGCAAAACGGCCATTGCCGCCAGGTTTCCCCCGCAAAGCGTCGATCCTGCGGCAACGGTTCGATGCAACAGTCGGCGTGCGATGGGTCGAGCAATCGACGGGCGACATAGGCGCTGTATTTCGTCGTTTTCTTCACGGCTTTTTGGACAAGCTGACCTTGCTTGCCAGGCGATGTGCAAAGATGGCTAAGCCAGTCGAAGTAAGCGGTCGCCAACGCGCCGGGCGAAAGGCCGCCCGTAAACCGCGCCATATGCGCGTGAACCGCTCGATCAACAATCTCTGCGGCCGCGTCGAGCGCCGCGGAATCGGGCGAACTCCCATCGCTTGCGAACGGCGCCCGAGACGGCGTCGAAGACCGCCGGGAAGCGGGGGCTTTCCGTTCCAAGGCCGGCAAAGGAGTGATGGATGCTGTCATCTTTTAGCGCTGTCGCAAGGTCAATGGGAAAGAAGCACAGGCTTGTGCGTTTCGCGAATGACGACATGCGTTGCGCCGCCGAAGACCTGTTCGCGCCAGGGCGCATGACTAAAAGCCCCCATGACGATGAAGTCCGCAGCAAGACGTTCGGCTTCATGAAGGATCGCGTCGCCGGCGTTTTTTTCCTCGGGCTTGACCAGCCCGATATCGGATTCTACGCCGTGAAATGTCAGATAGCGCGACAAGGCCTGGAGATCGCACCGGGGGCCGTCTTTCTCAACGACGCTGCGCAAATGCACGACGCGGCATTCCTTCAGCAAAGGGAGAGCCGCGCGCATGGCGCGGGACGCTTCTAGACTCCCATCCCATGCAATAACCGCCGATTGCAGCGGCGTGTCGCACGCCGTTGCGCGCGGCGCGGCAAATACCGGCGCGCCGCCTTGCAGCAACAGCTCGGCGAGAACGATCTCGCCGGCGGCGTGCGCCGACTTTTCCGGCAGATGCGTGATCGCAAGGTCGTAGCAACGCGAAAGTCGAGCAAGTTCGCCGTGACGGTCCTGAGACACGACCTGAACGCGACCAAGCCTGTTGCGAGGGCCGCGTTTTACAGCATGCTCGAATTCCTCCCGCGCCGCCTCCTCGGCGCGGGCCGAAGCCTCGGCGATCTCGCGCGCGGCGATGTCGGTTGCGTAGAGTCCATAGCCGTCGGCGAAAATAATCGAGTCCGCCGCAAGATCATATTTCAGAAATACGCCATCGGCGCAGGCGTCGAAGTCTTTTGCCAGCCGATTGGCCCAACCGAGGATCGCCGCCATGTCGGCAGGTCTATTGAGCATCACAAGCATGGACTTGATCTCATGGGGCATGGCGGATGTCTCCGATGATAAAAACTGCGGACCGAACCGTAGCGACGAATAAGGCGTCTGGATTTGATCTGCGTCAGCCTGCCCGCAACTGCGACGACAAGCCGTCCATCGAATTCCTATTCTGGGAGTCGGCGTCTATCCAATTGAAATTCCGTAAAGTTTTAAATCCGCAGCGGGCATAAACGCCAAGGACGCCAGCCGCAGCAACCAGCGGGAAATATAATTGGGAGCCTTTCAAGAGCCATTTATCGGCGAACGCATCCAGGAACGCTCGTTTGGTCTTGAATATCCGCATCATGCGGCCAATTTCCCTTGACGCACATCAAATTGCCGCGCCGCGAAGGACGCTACGATAAGGATGGTCTGATCGATCACGCCGTAGCGTCTAAAGAATAATGGAGCACGATATGATCGAACCCCTATCCGGCTTTTCAACCAATGTCGTCGCGTTCGCCTGCAAGGGCCATGTTTCGAAAAAAGACTACAAGACCGTCTTGGAGCCTCAAGTAGAAAAAGCGTTGGACTCGCACGATAAGATTCGACTCTACTATGAAATCGGCGCGGACTTCGAAGGAATTGATCCAGGCGCCGTTTGGGAGGACTTCAAGGTCGGAATCGGGCATTTGAGACGCTGGGAAAGAGTGGCCGTCGTCACGGATGTTGATTGGATTGAGCATACGATGAAGATGTTCAGCTTTCTTCTCCCAGGCGACATGAAGGTTTTCCCGGCCGCCGAAGCGGCCGCCGCACGAAAATGGATTGCGGCGGCGGCCTAGCACGCCGCACGCCATCCGCGATATGACTTAAAAAGGCCGTTCGGATGAGACCCCCCTCCTTATTCCGGCCAATTCCGATCGACCGCGCTGATGTAAGGCTGAGCGGAATCTTTTCGGGAGGTTCCCGGATTAGAGGGCGAGCCGATGCGAAAGGCGTCAGTCGCTGCAGTATGTGGAGAGGTGATCGGCGTCGAGGCGAGCGTCGTCGACATCCGGTTTCCTGATGAAGCGCCGCCTATCAACACGATGCTACGCATCGGCGAGGAGCAGAATATCGTCGCAGAGGTAGCGAGCCTCACGGGGCCGCGCACCGTTCGCGCCCTTGTCTTGACGCCGTCGGCGACGCTTGCGCTGGGCGCGCCCGTCGCGAGCGCCGGGGAACCGATATGCGCCCCTGTCGGCGCGGCCGTATTGGGCCGCGTCCTGAACGTTTTAGGCGATCCGATCGATCATGGCGGCCCTCTCGACGGCGTGGAGCGTCGGTCCATTCATCAACCGCCCGTTCCTCTGTTCGCGCGCAAGATCAATTCTGAAATTTTCGTTACGGGAATAAAGGCGATCGATCTGCTGGCCCCGCTCGAACGCGGCGGCAAGGCCGGCCTTTTTGGCGGCGCCGGAGTCGGCAAGACGGTGCTCGTCACCGAGATGATTCACAACACGGCGAGCGCTCATGAGGGCGTCAGCCTCTTCTGTGGCATTGGCGAGCGTTGCCGCGAAGCTGAGGAACTTTACCGACAAATGAAGACGGCCGGCGTGCTTGACCGCGCTGTGCTCGTTTTCGGCCAAATGAACGAAGCGCCGGCCGTCCGGTTTCGGGTCGGTCACGCTGCGCTGACGATTGCGGAGTATTTTCGCGACGACCTTCACCAGGATGTATTGCTGCTGATCGACAATATTTACCGTTTCGTGCAGGCGGGCGGCGAAGTATCCGGGCTGTTGGGCAGAACGCCGTCGCGCGTTGGCTATCAACCGACGCTTGGCACCGAGCTCGCGGAACTCGAAGAACGAATTAGCAATACAGCCGCCGGGTCAATCACATCAGTTCAGGCGGTCTATGTGCCTGCGGACGATTTCACTGATCCGGCGGCGACGCATACATTCGGCCACTTGTCCGCTTCTGTCGTGTTGTCGCGCAAACGTGCGAGCCAGGGACTTTATCCAGCGATCGACCCCTTGAAATCAACGTCGAAATTGCTGGCGCCCGGGAGCGTCAGCGATCAACATTATCGCGTGGCGAGGGAAGTTAGAAGGACTCTGGCCGAATATGAGGAGCTGAAGGACATCATTGCAATGCTCGGAACGGAAGAACTTTCCGAACCCGATCGCGTGACCGTGGCGAAAGCGCGACGCCTTGAGCGCTTTCTTACACAGCCTTTCTTCTCAACAGAAAAGTTCTCGGGATACGCAGGCGCGTTTGTTCCGCTCACAGAAACATTGGACGGATGCGAGCGCATCTTGAGCGGCGCGCTTAACGATAGGCCGGAAAGCGCGTTCTATATGATCGGCGCCCTTGGAGAGAGAGGACGGTCCACGGAGAAAGCCAATGCCTCCCCGCCTTGAAATGCATCTTAAGGTGACAACGCCCGCCTCCATGATCATCGATGAGCGCGCTCTGAAGATTATCGCCGAGGCGACCAATGGCTCATTCGCATTGCTGCCGAGGCATGTTGATTTCGTCGCGCCGCTCGTCGCGGGCGTTCTCGCTTACGAGGCGATCGATGGCAAGGAACGTTTTCTCGGCGTCGACGAGGGTTTTCTCGTCAAGTGCGGCGGCAGCGTGCATATCTCGACAAGACGCGCGGTAAAAGCGCCCAACCTGGAAAAATTGCGCGAATGCATCGATTCCGAATTCAGGACGCGAAACGCGCAGGACGTCGCCGCTCGCTCAGCGCTTGCGCGCCTCGAAATCGGCCTCATTCGACGATTTGTCGAGTTGGAGCAGCAATGACGACGCAGGCGGAGGAAAGAAAGTCGAGCGCAGAGCGGACGAACGAGGCGGCGCGCAAAGCCGCTCGAAAAGTCAAGGCGCGCCTCGAAAAGCGTCGGAGCGTCTGGTTCGGCCTTGGGATGTTCGGACTTATCGGCTGGGCGGTCGCGGTTCCCGCCTTGGCCGGCGTCGCGCTTGGCGTCTGGCTTGACCGACTCGCCCCGACGGATTTTTCTTGGACGCTTGCGCTTCTTATCGCCGGAATTTGTCTTGGCTGTTGGAACGCCTGGCGTTGGATCGAGCAAGAGCGTTCCGATGATTGATCTCGACCACGCAGGGGCTGGCGTTCTGTTTGTCACGGGAGCGATCATCGTCGCGGGGGTTCTTATCCGCCGCCTATCGAGCGCGGCGCGCCTGCCGCCGATTGTTGGATATACGCTGCTCGGCGTTGCTATTTCACTCGCCCATCACTACGGAAATGTCTTGCCAGCCTCTGCACGCTCGACTCTTGGCGTCTTCGCCGAGATCGGACTGGTCGCGCTCCTCTTTCGCGTTGGACTTGAAAGCAATATCGAGAAATTGGCGCGCCAGCTCCGCCCGGCCTTGATTGTGTGGCTGTGCGATATTTCCTGTGCGGCGTTGTCAGC